>JBKEAC010000173.1:0-36262 GCA_047971925.1 Mangrovibacterium sp. | reverse complement strand
GAGATTGTGTAATATCTTCTGAATCTATCATTTAATCATCGTCAACCGACATGCTTAATGACTATATAGCTTAGAATACTACGGTTTTAATAAAGCTTATTGGTCCATTTTTATTTTGAAATGCAAAATTAAGCAAACTTATTAGTTCATATTTTTTTTGATGAGGTGCTTTAAGCCAACTTAATTGTCAATAGACTTTTTGTTGAGGTGCTTTAAGCCAACTTAATTGTCAATAGACTTTTTGATGAGGTGCTTTAAGCCAACTTAATTATCGATAAACTTTTTGATGAGGTGCTTTAAGCCAACTTAATTGTCAATAGACTTTTTGATGAGGTGCTTTAAGCACGCTTAATTAGCTACATTTTTCCCCATGAGCTAAGTTAAGCTTCAATTTATAATGTAATAAGAAGTATTTTAGCAATGAATTTTGTTCGGTATAAGCATAATGGTAAGCTATCGGATTAAAAATGCGCCGATTTATTTCTAGCAAGGATTTATTTTAGAAAATAAAGCTATAGCTTCACGTTGAGTACGATCGAGGCGTTAAATTCACTGAAATAATCGTTACCAAATCGAATGTTGATTGGCATGACACTCAATGTTAAGCGATCGTTCAGCGGCTTGAATTTAAATCCACCACCTAGGTAGATTCCATAATGAAATTGACCTTCATATTTGCCCGATTCGTTTGCAGAAAAACCATTCAAATGATTGCTCATTAGCCCTGCGCCGAAAACTAAAGCGCCTTTGTCAACTTGTAAAAAATCATAATAGAAAATAACATCAATGGTTTTACTGCTAAAATAGGCTTTCGGCACATCTTCAATCGATTGAGCACTGTAGGTTCCCACGCTAAAGTTTGGATTTATACTAAGCTTTTCATTCCAAATCGTTCGCTGATAGCCAACTGTGTAAATGAATCCGGTGCCTTCGTAGTTCCAATCTTTTGCTGAACCAAAGCCCATGCTAAATTTAAAGCTGCCCGATTCTTTCTTTGTGGCGGGTTCAGTTGCACTTTCAGCCAAAACATTTAGGTTGGCAATTAGCATGATGAGCGTCGATATTAATAGGGTTTTGATTTTCATTTGTGTTGATTTTTTGTGTTTTAATAATTCGCTAGTGTTTAGCTGTTCAAAGTGATTGTTTAATGCGGACTTTTTTCGTGGAAAATTGTTATTTTTACCCTTATTAAACTAAATTTTTATATCATGATTCGTTTTAAATGGCTGCTGCTTGTTTGTTTCTCTTGTTCTGTTACTTTGCTTGTTAATGGGAATCCGAAGGGAAAGCTTTCAGAACAAATTCCTCAAGGCAATCAATGGCAGGGAAAGAGTGTGGCTTTTCTTGGAGACTCAATGACTCAAAAACGGGGCGAAATTACTAGTTTCTGGGAATATTTGCAAACCATGCTTGGCATTGAGCCTTTTGTTTATGGCGTGAGTGGAAAGCAATGGAATGCAATTGATGATCAGGCTGTGAAGCTTCTTGCAGAACAGCCCCGTGTTGATGCGATTGTTATTTTTGCCGGTACGAACGATTATAACAATAATACCCCTTTGGGTAGTTTCTTTGAAGAAGGTTTGAGGAAGGTGAATGCCGATGGCGTGTTTGTTGAAAGAAAGTATCGAACTGTTGTGATGAATGATTCCACTTTTTGTGGTCGAATAAATCGTGCGATGAGCTTCTTGAAAGAAAATTTTCCGGATCAGCAAATTATCCTTATGACACCGATTCACAGGGGATTTGCTAAGTTTAAAGAAACCAATGTGCAGCCCGATGAGTGTCATGCCAATGCGCTGGGTTTATATTTAGATGATTATGTGCTGAAGTTGAAAGAGGCGTCGAACTATTGGGCTGTTCCGCTCATTGATTTGCATGCCGAGTGTGGTTTGTTTCCTTTGAGTAATTCGCATGCGGCCTATTTTTCACATGTCGATACCGATCGTTTGCACTTGAGTTCTTTGGGTAATGAGCGTCTGGCGTGTGTAATTTGCTATAAACTTTTGAGCATGCCTTCGGGTTTTCATCGGGAGTGAATGCTCACAAAGAGCCGATAACATTTTTGTTTTCTATTTCGATATGGTGTATATATAAAAATAAATGCTTAGCTTTGTGGTCATTAATTTTAATAAAAGAACGAAAATGGCAAGTCTTAGAGATTTAAAAAAAGATATCGATTTCCTTTGCGGTGAATTGGTGATTGATTGCATTTTTTACGTGCAAACTTCTGATGATGCTGATTTAGAGAAAGCGCAAGAGGTTTTAAATGATGCCTTGTTGCTTAATGGCGATTTGCGTGCTAAGGCAAATCATCCGAACGGAAAAGATAATGCGAAAATGGTGAAAGCTTATTATCGTGCATTGAGAAAAGAAATGCTAGATAAATGTAATGCAATGTATGAAAAATTAAGCCCATTGGCCTAGTTTTTTCATGCTACAACGCAAAGTGCTAATGCCGCAAATTGATGTCTGTTGATTTCAATTTGTGGCATTGTTTTTTTTAGCTACTTGGCAATTAGCTTGAGCGTTTTGTCGGCAATGATTTCACCATCAAGATAGGTCATCAATCGCCAATCGCCCAATTTGTCGTGCAAAGGAGCCCACACGCCATCGCCCAAGAAAAACTCATAGTCGTTGCTATTCACATAAATTTCACCACACAGGTCGCCAATGGGCTTTCCGTGTTCATCGTTGCAAGGAGGGTGAATAATTCGAAAGTTTATTTTGCTCCCTTTGGCTTGTTTAATTCGAAGAACATAGCCAAATTCAGTTCCAATGTCCACACTCACCGTGTTTGTAATACTGATTAATTTGGGCAGCGACTTATTTCCTTTTTCCCATGGGCTATATTCGCCATAGCTATACAGTTCAACTTGAGCTTTCTTTTTTCCCATGAGTTGCATTTAGTTGATGATAATTTTCTCGCCCAAGAATTTAGGCGATGTTCCAAATAGCGTGTCGAGCATTAGTTTTACTCGTGCAAGAAGCTCACGTGCTTTTGTTTTAAGTCCATATCTTTTTTGAACATCTTGGGCATTAAAACCAACAGCATAAATTTGGTTCTGATTGGCAATGAATATCGCTCTTTCGTTGTGGAAGGCTTGTGAAATGATGGTGATAGAATCTTGTCCAAATATTTCTTTGCAGCGCACCACCGAATCGAGTGTTCTAAATCCGGCATAATCTAAATAAATTTTCTCTTCGGCTATGCCGTGAGCAATCAAATCGGCTTTAAATTCCGAGGGTTCATCGTAGTTTTTGCGTGAATTATCGCCACTCACTAAAATACGATTGATTTTCTTGGCTTCCATGAGTTGCACCGCCGCATTAATGCGATATTGATAGTAGAGATTTATTTGTCCGTTGGATAGATATTTGCTCGTTCCTAAGAGCAGCCCTACGTGATGTGTTGGAATGTTCTCAACATTCGAGTAAAGAAGAGATGATGTGCTTCTTTTTACCACTGCATTGCACAAAAGCACGAGCAGCGCAATGAGAAAGCAACTAGCGAGAAAGAAATAGCAAAGGTATTTGAGTTTTTTTAGCATGAGAACAGGGAGTAATTATTGAAGGACTGTGTTTGCAACGATTTTCGTTTCGACAAAGATAATGATTTAAGACTACATGTAAGGTGTGGTTTGCTCATTGTGCTTTTTTATTGCATGAAGATTGAAGCAAAATCTGAAAATAAAATTGATTTTTCTTGGTTTTTACAAAAAAACCAATTTACTTTACCCAAATAGAAATGAAGCGAACCCTGAGTGTAGACTTTTCATGCAGAACAGTCTTACAACGGCTTGATTCATTTGCTAATGATATAATTAAATTGACAAAATAAAATCAATGTGGCTTCCGTGGTGGGGTCTCTTGAGCAATCGAGGGTTAAATAGCCATATTGTTTTTTAAATATTCACACATGCAATTTGTATCAACAAACTATTGGTGGCTCAGCACTTTTTTGCACACCAGTGGAGAGACATAGCTGCATTGTTTTATACGAATAAGTATTTAAAAAGGCAACTTACATTCACAGTAGGTTGCCTTTTTAGTTAGGTCTATTCAACAAGTTGGTGGCATTAGAGCGTGCAATGCAGCGAGCAGAAGAATGGTGATTGCTGCAAATGATGATGTGAAATTGATAAATTGGAATAGAATTATTTTTGAAATAAAACACTAGATATATAGCTAGTTATAATGATTTACTTATGAGAATTGTGATTATTGACAACTATGATTCATTCACCTATAATTTGGTGCATTTGGTTCAGGAAATTACCGGAACTAAGGTTGATGTGTTGCGCAATGATGAATTGCAGTTGCAAGATTTGGAGAAATACGATCGAATTATTCTTTCTCCTGGACCAGGAATTCCCCATGAGGCGGGTTTACTCATGGAAATAATCGCAGCATTTGCAGGAAAGAAAAGCATGTTGGGTGTTTGTTTAGGTCATCAGGCAATAGCAGAGCATTTTGGTGCGAGTTTAATAAATATGCGTCGCGTGCTTCATGGCGTGAGTTCAAATCTTCGTCTAACAATCCCCGTCGATTCTTTCTTTCGGGGATTGGATAATCCGATAGCAGTTGGGCATTATCATTCATGGGTGGTTTCAACGGAAAACTTTCCCGATTGTTTAATCCTTACATCGCACGATGAGCAAGGGCATATCATGTCTTTCAGACATCGTGATTATGATATTTTTGGTGTGCAATTTCATCCGGAGTCGATACTCACACCTCAAGGAAAGCACATGATGAAAAATTGGCTAGAGAATAATCAATTCTAAGTAGTTGAAATAGTGTTTAATTAGTTTGATTTAATGATTTAAAATGAAAGATATATTTGATTTACTTTTCATGGGATTTGAACTTAACGAAGATCAATCTCATGATGCGATGCTTCACATTACAAGTGGTCATCTGTCGGATGTGGAGATTGCTTCTTTTTTATCGGTTTATAATATGCGACGAGTTGCTGTCTCCGAGTTTCGAGGTTTTCGAAGAGCGATGCTTGAACAGGCTGTTGCTATTGATTTTTCCGATTATGACACCGTTGATGTGCTTGGAACTGGAGGCGATGGGAAGAATACGTTCAATATTTCCACAGCCTGCAGTTTTGTTGTTGCGGGTGCCGGCTATAAGGTGGTTAAGCATTGCAATGATGGCATGTCGTCGGTTAGTGCTTCGCCGAACATGTTTGATTATTATGGTTATCGATTCACATCGGAAGCCGATTTGTTACGTAGAGATTTAGAAACAGCGGGTATATGTTTTTTACATGCTCCACTGTTTCATCCAGCAATGGAAAATGTGGCTAATGTTCGTCGACTGATGGGAGTTCGCACGCTATTTAACTACATCGGACCCGTAATTAATCCTTCGAAGCCACGAAAGCAACTCATCGGATGCCATAGTTTTGAGGTGATGAAGCTTTATAATGAATTGTTGAGAAAAGAAGAGGGGAGTTATGTCATGGTTCATGCAGTTGATGGCTACGATGAAGTATCGCTTACGGGAAATACCATTGTGGGTTCTGATTTATCTCTAGAGGTTCTAGAGCCGAAAGCTTTCGGATTCGATTGTGTTGCGGCTAGTGAGCTTTCGGGTGGCGATTCTGTTGAATTTGCTGCCGATGTTTTTTTAAAGATTCTGAAAAATGAGGCTACTAAATCGCAAATTGATGTGGTTTTAGCTAATGCCGCTTTGGCAATCCGATTGTATAAGCCCCATGCTGAGTTGCTTGAATGTGTGGCTGAAGCACGCGAATCTTTAGAAAGTGGTCGAGCTTATGGTGTTTTTAAAAAGCTATTAAGTTCCGATTGTTAGGCAAATTGATAGAGAAATTGTAATTTTGAAGTTTTAACCAAACAAATGAACTCGATTTGTTTGAGTTTCCTAATTGATATATCTGAATATTTAATAACAACAATGATAGAATTGAAAGTCTGTGGAATGATGAACCACGATAATGTTGAAGCCATTAAAGAACTTGAACCTAACTACATGGGTTTTATCTTTCATCCTCAATCGCCTCGCTATGTGGGCGATTCGCCTGCTATTTATTTGTTTGTGCTTCCATCGAAGATTAACAAAGTGGCTGTTTTTGTAAATGAAACGACTGAGAAAATACTAACCGTGTGCAAGCGATATCGCTTTGAGTTTGTGCAGTTGCATGGAGGCGAACTGCCTAATCAATGTGATGAGTTGAAAAGCGAAGGTTTGAAAGTTATTAAAGCTTTCGACGTGAATGAGGATTTCGATTTTTCATCAACGGAGGCTTATGCCGATTCTTGCGAGTTTTTTCTTTTCGACATGCAAACCGATGCGAATGAAGATTCTGGAAAATCATTTAATTGGAAGCTGTTAAGTAACTATAAAACAGATAAGAAATTTATTCTTAGTGGAGGAATACAATTGAAAGATGCAGCCGAACTAAAACGCATTGATCACAAACAATTCATGGCTGTCGATATTAACAGTGGCTTTGAAATTGAACCTGGTCTGAAAGATAATCGTCGAGTAGCTTTGTTCAAACAATTGCTGAATAATTAAAAGTTACATGAAATCAATCGCATCAATAATCAGGCTTTAATATCTACAATATATAGAACCAATGAGCAAATCAAAAGAAATGAGTTTTATGGATCACCTTGAGGTGTTGAGGTGGCATTTATTACGCTCGGCAATTGCCATAGTGCTAGGAATGATTGTGGCTTTTGTGTATAAAGATTTTGTCTTCTCGGAGTTGATATTAGCCCCTAAAACACCCGACTTTTTCACAAACCGAATGTTAGCAGCCTTAGCCGATTTAACAGGAGCCGATTTTCTCCAAATCAACAGCACACCATTTGAGTTAATCAACATCACCATGTCGGGGCAGTTTCTTTCTCACATTTGGATTTCATTGGTTGTTGGTTTGGTTGTGGCATCGCCCTATGTTTTTTGGGAAATATGGCGCTTTGTGAGCCCAGCATTGCATGAGCACGAACGACGAGTGGCTCGAATTGCTGTTCTTGTCATTACCCTCTTGTTTTTTGTGGGTGTTTTGTTTGGCTTTTATTTCATTGTGCCCCTATCGATTAATTTCTTGTCGAGCTACAGTTTGAGCGTTGAGGTGGTTAATCAGATTAAACTTTCGTCATATGTCAATTTACTTAGCTCAATTGTCTTGGCATCGGGTTTTGTGTTTGAGTTGCCAGTGTTTGTTTTCTTTTTTAGCAAAATTGGTCTCTTATCGCCAAACATGATGATTAAATATCGCCGCCATGCCTATGTGGGATTGCTCATTTTAGCTGCCATTATCACTCCGCCCGATGTCTTTAGCCAAGTGCTTATTTGCATTCCCCTCATTTTTCTTTATGAGTTTGGTATTTTAATATCTAAAAGAGTGTTTAAAAATAGCTTAAATTCATAGATTGTGTTTATTTTTGGACTTTCATTAGCGGACGATGTTAAATGAATCATCGACCGAGTGCTTTAAAATAAATAAGAGAATGATTATCGTGGTGTGTGCAATGAACACTAAAACAATTATTGATAGATGAAACTACGCGCTGAAAATGTTGTAAAAAAATATGGCAAACGAACTGTTGTTAAAGGGGTTTCGTTTGAAGTGAATCAAGGGGAAATTGTCGGTCTATTAGGTCCGAATGGTGCCGGTAAAACAACCTCATTCTACATGACTGTTGGACTTGTTACTCCCAATGAAGGACACATTTATCTCGATGATATCGACATTACCAAAATGCCTGTCTATCAGAGGGCGCAATATGGTGTGGGCTATTTGGCTCAAGAGGCATCGGTTTTTAGAAAACTGAGCATTGAGGATAACTTGCGGGCTGTTCTCGAAATGACTAAACTTTCGAAGGCTGAACAAAAAGATAAAGTTGATTCCCTCATCGATGAGTTTCGATTGAATCACATTCGTAAAAGCAAGGGCTATCAATTATCGGGTGGTGAGCGCAGGCGTTGCGAAATTGCTCGATGCTTGGCTATTAATCCGAGCTTTGTACTTCTCGATGAGCCATTTGCTGGCGTCGACCCTATTGCTGTGGAAGATATTCAAGAAATTGTGATTCACCTCATAGAAAAGAATATCGGCGTGCTTATTACCGACCATAACGTGCATGAAACCTTATCGATTACCGACCGTTCCTATTTGCTTTTTGAAGGCTCAATTTTAAAAGCTGGTTCTGCCGATGATCTTGCTAATGACGAAACCGTGAGGAAAGTTTATTTGGGTAAAGATTTCGAGTTGAAGAAAAAAAGATAAAAAGTATTGTATTGCCTATGATAGATGCAAATTGAGCTAATGCAAAACTACCTTCCAACCAACTACGCATTAATAAAGGTAGCCATGATGCTTAGCCCGACTATTCAGCAACACCCAAACATAAATGCAAAAAGAGGATGCCCGATTATTAGGACATCCTCTTTTCTTTATGAGATACTTCTCCGAGTTATTGGCTTAATTTAATAAGTCTATGCATTATTTTTTAGAGCCTGTTTCCTCTGTCACCACATTGCCATAATAATCATATTCCACCACCTTTTTCCCCTTAGCCAACTTTTCAAGAATCCCACGAGTAACAGTCACATCGCCCACAGCCACATAAAGGGCAGTGCTAGGATGTAAATATTTCTTAGCCACTCGTTGCACATCTTCCACTGTAACTGCCTCAAGTCTTTCTAGGTAAGTTTCATAGTAATTGGCTGGCAATCCATATTTGTCGATGTTGTAAGCATAGTTAGCAATGGTCGATGAATTTTCTAAGCCTCTACCTAGCGAGCCAGCTAGCTTGTTTTTAATGAGTTGAAGTTCTTCAGCAGTGCAAGCAATTTCGCTCATGTTTTCCATTTCCTTTTGAATTTCAACAAAAGCACTATCGGTTGCTGTTACACGAACATTTGCCGATGCATTAAAGCTACCGTAGTATTTTCCTGGCGAAGTCGATGAATAGGCACCATAAGTCCATGCTTTATCTTCACGAAGATTTTGGAAAAGCTTACCGCTTGAACCACCACCTAGAAGTTGATTCATCACCGTAACTGCCATCACATCTTCATCGCCATATTTTAAATTCAGCAAGTGCGAAACACTTATCGATGATTGTGATGAACCCGGCTTGTTTGCAATAGCAAAAACTGCCGATTCTCTTTGGTTGGGTGTTGGCGTGTTGTGCGTTGGAATTTCGCCAGCTTCCCACTTGCTAAAATATTTTTTAGTCAGTTTTTTCGCTTCTTTAACCGTAATATCCCCCACAATGATTAGATAGGCGGCATTTGGGCGAATGTAGTTGCGATGATATTCCACCAAGTCGTTGCGAGTGATATTTTGAAGTGTTTCTTCTGAAATTAGTTCCCCCCAAGCTGTTTCTTTTCCATAGAGTAAAGCTCTTTGAATGTTTCCACCCACAGCATCCATATCGTCTTTGTTGGCTAGAATGCCTTGAAGCGATTGTTTTCTATCTTTTTCTATTTCCTCTTCAGGGAAAGTAGGGTTGAAAGTGATATCACAGATTAATTCAAGCAATTTTTCATTATGCTTTTTTAGCGCATTCCCACCAATTCCTGTTGCAGTGCTATATAGTCCGCCAGCAATAAAATCAATTTCATTATCAATCTGAGCTTTTGTGCGTGTGCTTGTGCCCGATTTCAATAATGAACCTGCCATTTGTGTATATCCAGCTTTGTCGCCTTCAAAAATAGGGTCGCTATCAAATCGAAGGGAATAGGCCACTGTGGGGAACTTGTGGTTTTCAACCAAAATAACTTTAAGTCCGTTTTTCAATTCAAATTTTGTCGACTTGCCGAAATCGAGTTTAGTGGCAGGTCCTGCGCCAGGCACGATTGAGCGATCGAGCTGAGCAAATGTGCTTAAAACCGATAGAAGCACGAGAGATATGATTGAGAATATTCGTTTCATGTTCAAAATATAAATAGATTATTCTGCCGATGCAGGTTTCATGGAATTTGGAAGATAATAAAGCAAGACACGATTGTCGGCGCGTAGATATTTTTTTGCCACACGCTGTATGTCTTCGCGAGTTACTTCTAAGTAGCTACTTTCTTCTTCATTAATATGATTCGTATTACCATAATAGGTATAGCAATCGCCTAGCCTGTCGGCAATTGTTTCCGTTTTACGATAGCTGTTGATGGTGCTCGATTCGATTTGGTTGCGCAACTTGGCAAATTCTTCTTCTGAAATCAGTTCGTTTTGCACTTTTTTAATTTCAGCATCAATTGCTTTGCTCAAGCTTGAAGGTTCAACACCTATCGATGCCAAGCCTAAAATCACTAAAACCGAAGGGTCTTGATATCCAAAATTTACCGACGTAATTTGCAATGCCATTTGGTCTTGGTCAATTAGTTTGCGATATAGACGTGAACTATTTCCCACTGAAAGCAACTGATTGAGCATGCTTAGCGCATAAGTATCTTTGTGAGCTTCCTTTGGCACTCGGTAGCCATGAATGATTGCCGGAATTTGCACGTTGCGATAAACAGTGTCGCAAAGTTCTGCGCCTAATGGGGGTTCAATTTCTGTGGGGCGGTGCATGTGTTTTGTGCCACGTGGAATTCCACTGAAATATTTCTCCACCATGGCTTTGGCTTTTTCGTTGTCAATATCGCCCGCAATAATTAAGCAAGCATTATTTGGCACGTAGTAAGTTTCATAGAACTCCACAAAGTTCGAGTCTTTAGCATCCATTAGTTTTTCAACATTGCCAATTGTCGGCCAATTGTAAGGGTGAACCTTAAACGCTTTTTCCATCATTAACATCATCCAATCGCCATATGGCTGACTGTCGTATCGTTGTTTTTTTTCTTCAGCAACCACTCTTTTTTGTGTGGCAATACCAATCGAATCAACTTTCGCATGCAGCATCCGTTCCGATTCCATCCAAAGAGCAAGCTCTAATTGGTTCGAGGGAACTGTTTCGTGATAATAGGTCTTGTCAACATTTGTGTAGGCATTGAGTGTGCCGCCCGCATTTTCAATCATTTTCATGTAGTCGCCACGACCAATGTGCTCTGTTCCCTCAAACATGAGATGTTCAAAGAAATGGGCAAAGCCAGTGAGATTTTTATTCTCGTTTTTCGACCCAACATTGTAATGAACACCCACAGTAACATTGGGCGATGAATTGTCGGAATACATAATTACGTGAAGTCCATTTTCTAAATCAAATTCCGAAAACTTGATGTTTTGAGCTTCTACAACTTGCATGCTGCCAACAAAGAGCATTGATGCAATGAAAAGATAAGGTTTAAACATATATTTTTATTTTTAAAATTCCCTGCGCAATAATCTTTCGAATAAAACTCGTTGCTAGTCTTCTTTTGTTCGTAAAGTTAGCGAGTTAGCATTCGCAAATTTTTCTGTCTTTGTGCGAAATAAGCTCCTGCAAATATCAATAATTTTATTTTATTTTCCTAAAATTACGCTTTCTCTTCGATTAATTAAATCATATTTACGAAAAAAGTTGCTTCCCTAATGCATTTTAATATCCTGAGTTGATTAGAATTTCACAAACTTCACTTCCTTTTTCTCCATTTCCATCTTACTCTTCCTTTTTTGGGGGTGCCGGCATTCCTCCTCCTCCACTAGCCATCGCCCATGCCGTCGCGCTTTCCGCTACAATCTTTTAAGTGGGCGAGAACCAAAGCCCACTTAAAAGGATTTCCGCTGCAATCGCTCACCCACCTAACGGTAAGTAAAAATGCTAGGCGGAATTATACCTGAACACTTCCTTACATCACTTTCCTAACTACTTAGGAACGCCAGCGCACTACTTACATCGCTTTCCTAACTGCTTAGGAACACCAGCGAACTACTTACATTGCTTTCCTAACTGCTTAGGAACGCCAGCGCACTACTTACATTGCTTTCCTAACTGCTTAGGAACATCAGCGCACTACTTACATTGCTTTCCTAACTGCTTAGGAACGCCAGCGCACAAAAACATATGTGTTTCCGACACCTAGAAAACGTCATTGCACAAGAACATATGCGTTCCTAACTACTTAGGAATGCAATTGCACGACTCCTTTGGCGTTCCTAACTACTTAGGAATGCAATTGCACGACTCCTTTGGCATTCCTAACTACTTAGGAATGCATCTGCACGACTCCTTTGGCATTCCTAACTACTTAGGAATGCAATTGCACGACTCCTTTGGCGTTTCTAACTACTTAGGAACGCATCTGCACAAGTGCAATGACGCTCCTCAGCAGTTCGGAAAGCATGAAATGTGCTGTTTCAAACGACTAAAAAACTGTTTTTCAAGCATGTTTTGAAACGCATCGCAATGCGTCTCTACCTAACGCCCTTCTTGGATGTGTAGCTTGCTACATGCAATTAACTAAGCCAGCATAATTCGACACCCTCACCATAAATCCATCCTTGAGCCTTCTGAATATACATTTCCACTTTTTTATTGAATTACTTCTTGCTAATAACAATTTAATAACACACTGACTAATGGTTGAATAAAATGAAAGATAAATCTGACTAATTGTAAGTAGAATTCCGATCGAAGTAACAAATTAAAAGTTGTATTTGTGTTTTGTAAGATGGAACTATTAAATTTTAAACTCTTATTTTAAGACTATAAACCAAAAAATAGGGTGAATTTCGCACTAAATGCGCCTTTTATTATTAAATTTATAGAAAAAGTATCATAAAATGCTATCAGTTTAATATATTTGCAAAAAGACTGTAACATTTCAAAACAATATTTGCGGATAGTTGTTACGAAAAAAAGCAAACTTAAATGTCATTTTTGCTAATAAAAAGAAAGTTTATCAATTAATAATACAGATAGCGTATGAATAAAATTACTTTACTCATTTTAGCTTTGTTCATGGGAGTAAATCTTTCATTTGCACAAAGCAGAACTGTGGAAGGAGTGGTTACCGATGATTCGGGAGTTCTACTTCCTGGTGTGACTGTTGTGGTGAAAGGCACAACTAGCGGCACTGTGACCGATGTGAACGGTAAATACACATTGAAAGTTGACAGCGATGCCAGCATGCTGGTGTTTAGTTTCGTTGGCATGCAAACGCAAGAATTGTCCATCACGGGCAAAGTTTTAAATGTTAAGTTGAAAACCGAAGCCGTTGATGTAGATGCAGTGGTGGTTACAGCCATGGGAATGACTAAATCGAAAAAGGCAATTGGTTATGCTTCCGATGAAGTGTCGGGAGATGATATTTCAGCACTCGATGTTGCAAACCCCATGTCGGCTCTGCAAGGAAAAGTGGCTGGTCTTCAAATTGAAGCAGCTCCAAGCCCAGGAGCATCACAAAACGTAATGATTCGTGGAGCATCTTCTTTCGGAAACTCGCAACCTCTTTATGTGGTCGATGGGATTCCAATTGTAAATTTACGCAATTCATCGGGCGATGCACTTAATAGTACGGCCGATTTAGGAACGGGTATTAATGCCATAAATCCCGATAATATTAAAGAAATGACGGTGCTCAAAGGTGCAGCAGCAACGGCACTCTATGGTTCACGTGCCGCAAATGGTGTAATTCTGATTACTACCAAATCGGGTGAAAACACCGAAGGAAAAATGAAAATTACCTATGACGGTTCAATCGGATATGCACGAGTGGGGAGAATTCCTCAAGTGCAAAAAACATTCGGTCAGGGTTGGGGCGGATTAAGCGGAGGTAGCAATCTTGCTGAAAACGGAAACTGGGGTGCTGCCTATGATGACCAAGACCGCGTGTGGGGAAATGTGATAGATGGTAGTCAGATGATAAAACCTTACAGCTTCCTTGAAGATAGAGTACGTGATTTCTATGAAATGGGTTTGACTTATAAAAATGCCATTTCAGCTAGCGGAGGAAATGCGAATACGCAATATTTATTAGCTCTTTCGCAAACATCTCAAGATGGTGTTATTCCAACCGACCACGACACGTATAATCGATATACTATTACCACAAATGCGAGTCATAGAGCAGGAAAACTAACTGCCAGTTCGCAAGTGAATTTCTCTTATGAAAAAACAAACTCTGTGCCTTCAGGACAAGGAGCATCGTTCACTCGCTCTATTTGGGAAGTGCCTAATGATATTTCATTGGTGGATTTAGAAGACTACAACAATAAATTCAACAATCTCGATAATTATTTCACTCCCTATGGATTGAACCCTTATTGGGTTATTAACAACAATCAAGTTGAACAAATTAAAACGAAGGTGTTTGGTAAGTTTGAACTTGCCTATGACATTACTAATGATTTGAAAGTGATGTATCGTTTTAGTGGCGATACCGAAAATTCAACGGTGGAATCAAAAATGGCAAAAGTAACTTTCTCAGAAGGATCACCAAATGAAGGTAGTAGCACCGAAAGCCCAGGTTCATACGGCCAGCAACGCATCATGCGCTATGAGGTGAACCACGATTTTCAATTCATGTATAATAAAAATCTTTCTGAAAAGTGGACACTCGATGCGCTTCTTGGAGTGAACTTTAACGATAGAGGCCTGAATCGCTTAGCTGCCCAAATTCAGTCGCTCGATGTCGATGGAACATACAACTTTTCAAACACAACGGGCTATGCTCTTGTTGATGCGTCAAATACTCGTGTAACTCACCGTCGTTTAGCAGGTGTTTTTGGTAGTGTTGATTTAGGATATAATGATTACCTATTCTTCAACCTTACAGCTAGAAATGACTGGTCTTCAACTTTACCAATCAAAAATAATTCCTTCTTCTATCCCGGTGTTACCGGAAGTTTCCTTATTTCCGACTTCGTCGAAAAACAAGGGGGCAACATGGGTAAGGTATCTTTCTTGAAAGCACGCCTTTCTTATGGTTGGACTGGTAACGATGCCGATGTTTATAAAGTATATCCTGTATATACGGCGGGGCTTATTGATTTCCCTGGATATTCTGGAATTGATGATTTATTTTTCCCCGTTGGGGGGATTAATGCCTATGAACTTTCTAACACCCTTGGAAACCCTAATTTAAAACCCGAAATTACCAAAGAGATTGAGGGGGGGCTTGATGTTCGATTGTTTAATAACAGAATAGGTTTCGATGTTTCTGTCTATAGCAGATTAACGGAAGGGCTTATTGCTCAGCAACCACTCGACCCTTCAACAGGATTCACTTCGCAAACAACTAACTTGTGCGACTTGAGAAATCGTGGTGTTGAATTGGGCATCGATTTTACACCCATTAAAACAAATAATTTCACTTGGGATGTGCGATACACCTTCTCAACTAATAAATCGAGAGTTCAAGGAATTGGTGAAGATGAAGTGAGTTTAGGCGGATTTTCAGGAACAACTATTGTTGCCAAAGAAGGCGAGGAAATTGGTAAGTTTAAAACTACTATCCCTCAAACTGTAATTCTCGATAGTAACGGAAAGATTGCTCAAACAGGCGTGGAAAAAGTGGTGGTTGATGGCTCGGGTAATGTGATGCAAAGTGCCGATTTAGTGGTTGTGGATAGAGATGTGAATGAAGATTGGCAAATGGGTTTAACGAGCACATTTAAATATAAAGCTTTCACGCTCGGTGCTACATTCGATATGCATTATGGTGGTTATATGTATTCAAACACAAAAGATTATTTGAGCTGGACAGGTGCCTCTATCGAATCAACGCTCAATGGTCGTCAGCCTTTCTTGGTGCCAAACTCGGTAGTGGACAATGGCGATGGAACTTATTCGGAAAACACAACGCCAGCACTTTATGGGAATGCCCATAACTTCTATGCTAATTATGGCGGAATGGAATCTGGATTATATAACATTATCGACCGTTCTTATTTGAAACTCCGAAATGTTTCGCTTTCTTATCGCCTGCCTGAATCGATGATGAAAAAATGGAAGTTAAGCAATTTCACCGTGAGTTTTGTGGCTAGTAATATCCTACTGTGGACACCTGCCGATAATCCATTCATTGACCCCGAAACAACTTCTTTCGGAAATGACATTGAAGGTAGATTTGGTGAATTTATGGCTAACCCAACAAATCAAACATACACACTTGGTGTTTCGTTTGGAATTTAAACGACGCTTATCGCACAAAGAATGAAATACATGAAACGAACCATGACTGTTGAAGATCACTTCGAGAGTCGATTTCAAATGGCGAGTTACATCTGATAAATTACAAATAAATTATAAACAGATGAAGAATAAAATACCCCAATTGCTAGCAGGATTGCTCGTTTTTACAGCATGCTCGCTAGACATTAATAAAGACCCAAACAGCTTGGCCGAATTAGAGAGTGCTAAATCGCTACTGCCATCTGCCGAACTTACCATTGCTGCAAACCTCATGGGTTGGAACACTGGCTTCGGTGGCGGTTATTGGTCGCAATACATGGCTCAAAGTCCAACAGCATCACAATTTAAATCGCTAGAAGATTACATTGAAACAGATTACTCTTACTTGTGGTCGGAATTTACTGCAGGTGCGCTAAACGACTTAAAGGAAATCAAAGAAATTTCCGCTGAGAAACAAACGCCAAGCTATGCGTACATAGCAGAAATTTTGCAAATATTTGCTTGGCAAGTTATGACAGACACCTGGGGAGATGTGCCCTATTCGGAAGCTTTGCAAGGTGGAGATAATACAAATCCTAAATTCGATAAGGGAGAAGACATTTATGCCGATTTGTTAGTGCGTGTTGAAGCGGTTCTTGCCGTTGATGTGGCTAATCTTAGCGATATTGATGCTAGCTACGACTTGATATTTAATGGCGATTTAGAGCAGTGGAAAGCATTTGCAAGTGCCTTGAAATTAAAACTTCTAATCCGCCAAAGCGAAACGGCCGACTACAACAACGCGAGTGTACTGAGCTTTGTTGAATCAACAACGTTCACTTCTGCGGGTGCAATTATTTCGGGTAAAATATTCAGCGATGTCGATGGGAAAAGACACCCAATGGCTGAATTTCAAGCAGGAGGTGCAAACTTCGTTTCGCTAAATGTCATTGCTAGTAAAACCTTGTTGAGCTACTTGGAAAACAACAACGACCCTCGCTTAGCATCAATCTACTCAAAAGCAGCCGATGGAACTTATCGTGGTGCTTTGCAAGGCGATTATAATTCAACAGAAGATGTTGATAGCAATGGAACAGCTGATAAAAATGAAAAATATAGCGGCATGCAGTGGGCATATAACATGGATTTACCACTTCTGTCGTACTGGGAACAAGAGTTCTTCATTGCCGAAATTTATGCTCGTGCAAACAACATGGCAAGTGCAAAAATTCATTATGATAAAGCTGTGGCAGCCTCATTGGCGGCACATGGTCTTTCTGCATCGATTACAGCTGCTGGTGAATATGCCGAATTTGTTCCTGCCAATCTAGATGAGGCTCTTGAACTTATCGGATTGCAAAAATGGGTGGCATATTGCAAATATCAACATCATGAAGCCTTCCTTGAAAGAAACAGATTGAAATATCCAGCTCTCGACAAGGTGAATGTTGCTGCCGATAGGGTGGAAGTTTATAATAACTTCCCTGTGGGGAAATTTACGGTTTCGGTGCAAGGACGTTCTAAACTTAACGGCAAATTACCCGCATCGCCAACTTTCCCTAACAGCGTTCTCTCACGAAATAGTAATGCTCCTTCGCAGAAAGCAAACATCGGCGAAAATGTGTGGTGGAATAAAAAAGAAGACTTATAATCTTTAAAGAAGAATAGATATGAACAGATTAAAAATACAATTGGCGGCCTTAGCATCGGTGTTGCTTTTGCTTGCCTCATGCGATAAATCAACAGAGGGAATTTCGCGCATAACCAACTATGCATCTATCGTGCTGCATGGCGATGCAACCATTTTCTCTAATGCGCAAAATCTTTATGAAGATCCAGGCGTTACTGTAACCGAAGGTGATGAAGAGATTGACTATACGGTTAGTGTCAAAGGGGAATATACCGGGTTTGCAGGACCATCGCTCACAAGCCAAATTGCCGATTACTATGTGCAAACCTATTCTGCTGTTAATGTCGATGGCTTTTCATCGTCAAAAGAAAGAATCATTTATCAGGTGGAAACAGGTAATCTTACCAATAACATTGCAGGATTATATACAACTACAGTCAATAGAAATGGTGCTGGAACAGCAGGATATGAAAACATGAAATATGTGCTCATTAGCAAAATTTCCGACAAACAATACATCATGTCGTGCGGTATTGGGGCATATTATCAGCTGGGAAGAAAATATGGACTTGCCTATGATGCTCCGCTGACTTTTACAGCCAACAATATTGCTGCCAATGATTTCACAATTCCTAATTTTACCGTTGGTACATTTGGTGGAGTTTGTGTGATGTCGAATTTATCGGTTGATCCTGCTAATAAAACGATTTCCTACAGCACCTCGTGGGATAGCGGATATACTTTTGATGTGGTGCTTACTCAAGTTGATATTAATACACTTTAAATTATGAAGAGATATAAAGTAATTTTATGGAGCATGATGCTTGTTTTTTCTGTAACAGCATGCATGGAAGATGCCGAAGTGTGGGACAGTTCGGTGAAAGGACTTTCAGGAGAATGGTATGTGAAATATAATGTCGAAGGATTAGATGAAGATCCTTTTGGTGCAGGTTATACCACACTCCTAACTTTCAATACAGCCGATGACAATGGCACTGAAATGTGGTTGACCGATGTGGTGAATGGAACGCCTAATTTCTGGAAGTACATGGTGAAAGTACCTGTTGATATGAATAACAAAACTTTTGGTGGCGAAGAAATCATTAAAAGTGTTATTGATGATTATGAGATTAAAATTATCGTGAAGAATGGCATTGTGGTTGAAGATGCCATGATGCTTCCATCGGGTACAACAGCCGATAGTATTTACTATGAAATTTGGTTTGAAGATATTTCCGATGCTGGTCTTCCCGATGAACAATTCATGCAAGTTTCGGGCTATCGGAAATCGGGTTTCCAAGAAGATGAACATTGAGCATGTTATATGGAAGTACACTCGAAGAAACGCAGGTTGTAATCGCGTGATGAATGTTTATCACTAAGCTAAAGAGGGTATCCAAAAATGTTTGGATACCCTCTTTCTTTGTTTCAAACCGATGAAACAACTTTGACTAATAATTATCCCACAAACCTACTCCTTCAAATTCACAAAGCAATTATTGCCACCTTTCACAAATTGTGTCTCGTCGAGCTCAATGTAGTTTGGAGTACTCACTCTTGGGAACGCATTGTTTAAGAACACATTTTTTGAATCGCTCACCTCAATCACATTCACGCCATCGTGAGGAGCTTTCGAGCGGACATCATCGAGTACCACCGTGTTGCAGTTCTTCACCATAATAGAAGCACCCATTTCTGTTGAAATATCTACATTGTGAAACTCAATGCCCGTGCCAAGCGTGGCTTTAAATCCGGTTTTAGATTCCATCTGAATGTTCGATAGCGACACATTGGTAATAGGCATTTCTTCAATTCCATGTAAGTCGCCAGCAGCATTAACATCAACCCCTGTTACATTGCTGATGTGAATGTTTCGGAATGTAGGAGTGCGCTCGCTAAATCGTTCAGGAGTGGCATCTTTATCGTAATAAAGGTTGAAGATAAATGCTGTTTTCTGAATGTTTCGCATGATGATGTTATCCACGCGAATGTTTTCAACCACGCCTCCTCGTCCACGAGATGATTTCAATCGAATACCGGCATCGGTGCCATCGAACACGCATCCGGTGATGGTGATGTTCTTCACACCTCCCGACATTTCGCTGCCAATTACCACGCCACCATGACCAGCAAGCATGATGCAATTGCTGATGGTGATGTTTTCGCATGGTTTGCCATAATCACGTCCATTTCCATCGCGCCCCGATTTAATTGTTACGCAGTCGTCTCCCACACTAATCTTGCAGTTTGAAATGCGAACATTCTTGCACGAAGAAGGATTTATGCCGTCGGTGTTCCAACCATCATCGGGATTGTCAATCACAATACCATCGATGAGCAGGTTTTCGCAGCCCACAGGGTTAATTGTCCAGAATGGCGAGTTGCGGAACGTTACACCTGTAATTTGGATGTTTTGGCTTTCCAGGAATTGCAAAAATGGTGGACGGAAAAACAAATGCTCCATACTTTTGGCATAGTAAGCATCAACTTGCAGTCCGATGTTTTGATTTCCCCACATTTGTTGATATTTGTTGAGTTCGCCCAATGAGCCATCTCTCCATATTTTGTGTTGTTCATTCTTCACCGCTTCCCACCAAGCTTCGCCATTGCCTTCCAGCACGCCTTCGCCTTTAATGGCAACATTCTTAATACTATCGCCATAAATCAGCGGTTTGAAGGTATTCATGAAGATACCTTCCCAACGCACTTTTTTGAAAGGAATATACTCATCGAAATCGGTGGTGAAAGAAAGTGTTGCACCTGCTTCCAGATAGAGCGTGATGTTATCGGCCATTTCAATTGCACCTGTTTTGTATGTGCCAGCCGGGAAATAGATTGTTCCACCACCTTTTGCTGAAGCCTTCTGAATGGTTTTGTTTATGAGTTCGGTGCATGATTTTTCACCCTTGTGGTTTGCTCCGAGTTGTTTAATGTCGTAGGTTTTGGCTGTTGCCGAAAAGCTAATGACTAAACATGCAATTACGGCGAGAGTTGATTTGAGGTTTTTCATTTTATGTATTTTATCATTTTGACGAGTAACGTTCATCATTGCGATTATTTTTTAGGAATATGACATCTATTCATGCGTTGTGCAAAGTCGTCGAGGAAGTCGGTTCTCCATTTACTGATAGTCTTAGCTCCGATAAATTTACCTTCCATTAATTCGGGCGATGGATCATCGACCCACCAATTCTGATAGGCAGCGGAAGGTTTATTGATGTTTGAGGGCGGAGTGAGATACGACACTAAACCACCTTTCAAGTTGTTTAAACTTGGAATGTTGCTTTCAATGACATAGTCCCATTCAGCCGAGGTTTTCGGCGAAAATAAAAAAGTTACGGTGTTATCTTCAATATATCCTTCTAATAATTGATTGGTTACTTTGAGCTTTGCATAGGGTTTGACAACTGTTTCTGAAAACTTCAGACAAAGCTTTAAAACGCCATATTCCTCCAAACTATCTTTTTTAGTTGTGATTCTGTTGAACTCTTTATATGGTCGATCCCATGCACGAACAAATTGTCCTCCCCAGTTCGGAAGTGTTGGGTCGTTGGGTTTCTCGCCGAAAAAGTAAGTTAATGATGGCGTGTCGCCCATTTTCATTTTTTCTCCAATGTTGTAAAAATACTTCCCTAATGCCCCTTTATCTTTGATGTGTTTTTCAACAAAATCGCGATTGCTGTAATCACCTTCCTGATTTCCCCCAACAAACCATCCGAAGTATGAAGCGTTTGCCTCAATGAGCCATAAGTTTTTAAAGTTATCAACTACATATTGATAGGCGTTAACCGACCATTTTTTGTTTGGTCCGCCAATGTAATACACACGTAACTTTGGTAGTATGTCGGGTGCATCGTGCAACGCTTGAGCTAGGTCTTCAATACCTCCCCAAATCAGAATGTTCAATGGTCGTGAATCTTGTTTGCGAGCACATTCGACAATCCATTTTGATCCATCGGTTGGTGTGGCATAGCCTTTAATGCTGGGCAAATCTTTAGCTCCTTGAGTTGTGATTTTACGCAAGTATTGAGGCGATGGATAATCATTTGAGTAGGTCTTCAAGTTTATATAATCTTTTTCATAGGCATTAATTACCTTCAGAATATCTGATTTTCGACCTTCACCATAGGGTGATGCAATGATACCTTCAAGCTCAATTTTATCGGCATAAACAAACAAGTGAACCATCGACTGAAAGTCGTCATAATCGGTTCCTCCAATATCTGTGCTTACAATGATACGTGGTTTGGAATCTCGATGTTGAGCGATTGCCGTGTGAACATGAATAAAGAATATCGCGAGCGTTAAAAATTTAAGACTTTTCATTGTTGTATTGCTTTTAATGAATTATTCCCCACAGTTTTCCCAATGATTTTTCTGCCAATCGTGGAGCATGGCTTTCATGTTAGATTGATATTTCGAGTGGTAAAGATATAAATTTCTTTCGGCTTGAGTAACTCCTGTGCTCACTATTGCTTTCAAGGGATCTAGGTAGTGGCTTTCATCGTTGGTGTGGCATAGCTTGGCACGACGAGTTAAACCTTCATCGGCAAGTTGAACCATGGTGCGTGCAATTTCCAGCACATTTAAATCGCCTGCTTGAGCTTTGAGTGCAAGCTTGGGCACTTGGCGACGAATTTCTTTCATGTCGTTGATACTCCAATTTGAAATCATGGCATAGGCATCTTTTCGGCTTTGCTCATCATAGAGAATCCCTGTCCACAAAGCAGAAAGAGCAGCAATGTGGGCAACGCAGCTAGCATCGGCACCTCGCATTTCGATGTATCTTTTCAAACGCACATCGGGGAACACCGTTGTGCAGTGGTTTTCCCAATCTTGCAAGGTGGCTTTTTCGCTGTGTTCACCATTCATGAATTGGCGGAATGTGATGTGTGTTGCAGGTAGATATTTTCCTTCACGATAAATGAAATACATTGGTACATCGAGCAGGTAATCGACCCATGTTTCAAACGAGAAGTTCTCTTGAAATACGAGGTCGAGAAATCCGCAACGGTCAGCGTCGGTGTCGTTCCATATTTCTGATCGATAGCTTAAATAGCCATTGGGTTTCCCTTGTGAAAAGGGTGAATTGGCAAAAATGGCTGTTGCTATGGCTTGCAAGCCTTGGGCAATGCGCATTTTAACAATCATGTCGGTTTCATCGGCATAATCGAGGTTTACTTGAATGGTTGATGTCCGTGTCATCATGTCCAAGCCTAGCGTGCCCACCGATGGCATGTAGTTTCGCATGATTTCATATCGCTTCTTGGGCATCCAGTCCACATCGGTAGGCAACCATAGAGGGTCGAGCCCCATGGTAACAGAAAAGAAGTTAAGTTTCTCATAGAGTGCACTCAGTTCGTTGAAGTGCTGTGCCGTTTCGCAATAAGTCTGATGAATTGTTTTGAAGTTCTTCCCCGATAATTCAAACTGCCCACCAGGTTCGAGGGTTATTGATGCGCCGTTCTTTGAAAGTCCGATAATGTTTTCGTCTTCCATGATTGGTGTCCATCCATTAGGTTGAATTTGTTGTAGAATGGTTCGGATTTCTTCGTAGTTCAATCGTTTCAGATTATCCGCACGATATAAGAATTTCTCGTGTTCAGTTCCAATTCCCCAATCCTCGAAAGGGGTGTTTCCATCGTGGAAATATTGAATGAGTTGCGATTTGGCTGTTATAATTGTGTGTTTTGTCATTATTTGGAATTAAGGATTACATCGAGCACATACTTTTCTACATTTCTATTTTTGCCAATGTATGGATAATTGTGCATTGAGAGCATTGCGGGTGCGTTGAGTTCAACCACGATGTAATTCTCCACCGATGGTTCGGCTTGCCAATCATTAATGATTATATCAACACCAGCTATGTTTAGTCCTGCGGCTTTTGCTGCTTGCTCTGCAATTGTTTTATAATAATCGGGCATTTCATCGGTGAGGTCGATGCTATCGCCACCAGTGCTAAGGTTCGAGTTTTGTCGAAGATATATTTTTTTATTTTCGGGAACGATGGAATTAAGCTGCATGTTTTGATTGCTTAAATGGCGTTTCACCTCATCGTCAATTCTAATTTTCAACAACGGATGACGGTAATCATCTCCTCTATTCACATTCTTTTTGTCAATAAGTTCTTGCACGCTTTGTTTTCCATCGCCTATAACATTTGCTGGCTCACGATATGCAATAGCTCGCACTTTGCCACCTATCACTAAGAAGCGATATTCTTTCCCTTTGAAAAACTCCTCCACAATCACCCGGTTTGAGTGCTTGAATGCTTGGCTAATGGCTGTTTGAAGCTCTTCAAAAGTGCAAATGTTGGTGCTCACAGCAATGCCGTGGTCTGTGTCGGCAGGCTTCACCACCAGTGGGAAAGCGATTCTTTCAATTTCAAGGCTCTTTTCTTTGCCTTTTTGCAGTAGCATGGCTTTAGCTTGTTGCACCCCTGCACGATGCAAGAATTGGCGTGTCATCCACTTGTCATTTGAAATCCAGTAGGCAATAAGGCTATTACCATCGGAAATTGTGCCTTCCATAATGGTATATTCTTTCCCCTCATGGTGAACCACAATTAAGTTATTATCGGCATCGATAATTTCGAATGGCAAGCCACGTGCAATGATTTCTCCGATAATCATCTGTGTGGTTGCTTCCATGTTTTCATAGCCCGCAAGGGGTGTGAAATGATAGGTTGATGTTGTCATGGTTGTTTCGTGTCATTTAGTCTAAAATCACAAACTCTCGAAAGTTTTCTCGATCAATAATCCTGCTTTCGGCGTGATATGCCTCCACAAAGGTTTTTGGCAAGCTTGCTGTTTTCTTTTTGTTCCACTTAAACTCATAGCCCGTAATTCTATCTGCATCAACCTCCACAAAATCCACTTCCTGCTGTTGCTTTGTTCGCCAGAAATAGGTTTGCGCTAGACTTTGCTTATATTCGATTTGCTTCATTCGCTCTGAAACCAAAAAGTTTTCCCACAAAGCACCCTTGTCCGTTCGCATTTCTAATGGATTGAAATTCCCAATAATCATATTGCGAATACCATTGTCATAGAAATATATTTTCTTGCTAGTCTTGATTTCGTTGCGAAGGTTCCGGTTGAAACTCCCTAGTTTGAAAATCACATATCCCTTTTGCAGAATGTCAATATACTTGCTAACCGTGTTTTTATCCACGTTGACAAGCTGTGCCAATTCTGAATAATTCACCTCACTCCCCACCTGATATGCCAAGGCTTGAACTAACTTTTCCAACACTTCGGGTTTTCTAATGTCGGCACAAGCTAAAATGTCCTTATACAAATAACTCTCTACCAAATTTTTCAAGATGCTCACTTCATCTCCGGCGTGATTCAGCACATCAGGATAAAAGCCATACAGCAAGCGATTGTCTAATTGTTGCTCGGCTTGCAAATACCCCTGATGGTTTTCAAACTCTTCCCAAGATATGGGATATAGTTGGTACTCCCATTTTCTCCCCGTTAATGGCTCATTTATCTTTTGTGTTAAGTCGAACGATGAAGATCCGCTAGTGAACAACTGCACATCCTTAAACCTGTCGGTGATAATTTTCATGGTAAGACCAATGCCCTCTATGCGCTGTGCTTCATCAATAAACACACACTTGTGCTTCCCAAGTATCGACCGTATCTGCTCGGTATTTGGCTCATTGAGCAACTTTCTCACCTGAGGATCATCGCCATCAAGCAACAGATAATCCTTCGACTCAATGAGCGACTCAATGAGCGTTGTCTTACCTACCTGACGAGGTCCGATGACAACAATTGCCTTGCCTGAACCTATTCGCGATTCGAGCCTATTTTTTAAATATCTTGAATACATACCTCTGAATTTTCACTCAAAGTTACAACTTTCGGTGAATATAATCACCAAAAGTTATAACTTTTGGTGAATACATTCACCAAATTTAGCTCAATGGATAACTTTCTTGGAATGAACTCCCGAAAAGTCCAGACTTTTCGGGAGTTTACTGATTTGTTATTAAATCCAATGCCTTATGGCAGTTTTGTTTCGGTCGTTGGCGATGTTCTTCGCTTCTGAAGTGTAGAGGAATTCCAACTCGGCAGCATAGGCATCCATGATTTTATTACGCACCATTTTCATGGTTGAGTTCAACAGCTGATTTTGTTCGGTAAATGCTTCCGGAAGAATGGCAACCGTTGAGGGCAACCAGCGTTCTGGAAACATGCCATCATGAACACCGCCTCGCTTGTATTTATTTATCTCGCCTTGTAATAATTCGATTGCTTTTTCAATTCCTTGCTCGCTTGTTGGCTCTATGCCCAGCTGTTTCAAACTTCTAACGATTGCCTCCTTGTTTGGAACAATCAATCCGCAAGTGAAGGGGTCTTGATTGTTGTGCAACATGCACTGGTCGATGAGTGCCGACTGGTCAACTAGTGCTTCCTCTATACCTTCGGGACTGTATTTCTCACCATCGGCTCCAATGAGCAAACTCTTGAATCGACCCAACACATAAAGGAATCCATCGGCATCCATGTAGCCCATATCGCCAGTGTGCAACCAGCCATCAACGATTGTCGATTTTGTAGCTTCTGCATTTCGCCAATAACCCAACATCACATTATCGCCTTTAATGCAAATTTCGCCCTTCTCGCCTTGTGGAAGTTCTTTTCCATCGTTATCGGTAATTTTCAATTCCATGAAATCAACCAATTTCCCCGATGAACCAAACTTTATGGCATTTAGCGAATTCGATGAGATTACCGGTGATGCTTCCGATAGTCCATAGCCTTGACACATTGGGATTCCAATGGCATAGAAGAATCGTTGCAACTCCGTGTCGAGCAATGCTCCACCTCCGATGAACATTTTCAGATTGCCACCAAAACTTTCTCGAATCTTCGAAAACAAAATCTTGTCATATAATGCCACCAATGGTTTGTAAAGAGCACGCATGCCTTCACCTTTGTTGTGCCCATCGCCCTGATATTTGTAGGCAATGTTCAGGGCATGTTTAAATAGTTTTTCGGTTGTAGCTCCTTTTTCACGAATGCCCGACTCAATGCCTTTGCGGAAATTCTTGGCAATAGCGGGCACACTCATGAGCATATCGGGTTTGAGTTCTTTAATGTTTTTCGGAATGTTTTTCAGCGTTTCGAGTGGCGTTTTCCCCAATTCTAGCGAACCCACACTAGCTCCGTAATACATGAAACAATATAAACATGCGGTGTGTGCGAATGCATGGTCCCATGGCAAGAAAGCTAGGGTTTTCCAACTCGGAGTAATGCTCATGAGTGTTGCCGACTGACGAACATTGCCGGCATAGTTCAAGTGCGAAAGCATAATGCCCTTAGGGTCGGCTGTTGTGCCCGAGGTATATGAAATATTCGCAACATCGTTAGGCTGAACCGCCTTGTAGGTGTTCACCAAACGTTCCGGATTGTCTTGGTTTGCCAATTTGCCACGTTCCACAATTTCGGCATAAGTATAATCGCCAGCTTGCTTCGCTTTTGGCTCATCGAGATAAATCACGCCAACTAATTCGGGCAATTCAGCTCGAATACTCTGAATTTTCTCCTCTTGTCCTGCCGAAACAACCACATATTTTGCCCCCGAGTGCTTCAATCGGAAAAGCATTTCGGTTTTTGGGTCGAGTTTAATCGAAAGTGGCACCGTGGCTGCTCCCGCATAAAGCACGGCAAGTTCCGAAATAATCCACTGATTCCTACCTTCTGCAATTAATCCCACGCGCTCGCCCTTTAGCAAACCAACATCTTGCAAACCTGCCGCAAGGTGAAGCACTTGTTTGCGTGTTTCTGCATAGGTGGTGGGCTCAAATGCGCCTTGATGTTTCTCCCACAAATAAGGATTATTGGCAAATTTTGCCACACTCGTCTCAAAAAGTTCAATAATGGTTTTCATCTATTTATAATTTATTTTTTTTACGCTGTTCCAAAGTCCTAAACTAACATGTTTACCTCGTTAATATCAATTCCAACTGCCAAATATAGCACAAAAAACGGTGCCACATAAACTTTCCTTTATATCCGAATCCTACATCTCCACAACAAACATTCCTTCCTTTCTGTTTTTTTTGGCGCAACGGCATTCTTCCACGCCACCAGCTATCGCCCTGCCGTCGGGCTTTTCGTTTCAATCTTTTAAGTGGGCGAGAACCAAAGCCCACTTAAAAGGATTTCCACTGCAATCCCTTGCGCAGCTTCGCCATTTATACACTAGTCGGAAATCAATCCCGATGTTCCATAGCAACGCATTGCAATGCGTAGCAACCAGTTTTTAGCATATCGGAGTCCAATATGGTTTTTTATAAGTTTAGGCTGTGCAATATGGAGTCCAATATGGTTTTTTATACGAGCTTATCAGTCCATATTTTTCTTCATGAGGGGTAATAAGCGCACTTATTAGTACATATTTTTTTTCTTGAGGGTTAATAAGCGCACTTATCAGTCCATATTTTTTTTCATGAGGACTAATAAGCAAACTTATTAGTCCATTTTTTTTTCGATGTGTTAAATTAAGCAAACTTATTAGTCCATATTTTTCTTCATTAGGACTAATAAGCAAACTTATTAGTCCATTTTTTTTTAGATGTGTTAAATTAAGCAAACTTATCAGTACATATTTTTATTAATGAGTTTAATTAACTTTTAATAATTAGTCTAGTTTGCCGTGTTTTAGCTCCGTTTTGTTGTTTTTTAAAGCTCAATCATTTTTTAACAGATTACAAAATCCACAATTTAATTCCTTCAACGACTAGGAGAATAAACCACGATGAATGCTTAAGGGGACTTCTAGAAATTAGCTGTTAGGTCATTTTGATTTTATGGGAGATAGATTTTGGTCTAATTTCACAGAAGCATAGCGAGCTCTGGTTTAAGAAATTAGTGCAAAAGATACGCTCAGAAAACAAAATGAACAACAGCTGTATTTAGCAGCTTCCCCAATTTAAAACTAATTTTTAGAAGTCCCCTTAAAGATTAAACACCTTCAAATTTGTGCTTAAACGGAATTAGAAAATTGCCCACTACATTCAACATCGTGCCAATATGAACAACTGTTGCATTTAGCAGCTTCAACAATTAAAAGCAATTTTTTAGAACACCCCCTTAAATTCTAGCCCGAAACACGAGAGTTCTTTTATCTAAATCGACCATAACAATTGAGCTTTCCATTCGCTCCGTCGATTTCCCTCAATTTCCGAAATTCCACTGCCAATATTTTCTTGATTCAAGTATAACGTTTCGCCATATTTCACTTGAAGCTGCCAGCGTTGATTAAATTTGTAGTTTACGGTTAAATAATATCGAAAACCTTCGCCATAAAACGAAGGAATATAGAACTGATATCGCAAATCATTTTCATAGGCATAAATTCTCGATTCATAATCATCGGTGTGAAAATAGGCAAAGCGAATCCATGATTTGAAATTTTCTTTCCGATTAGTAAATCCGAAATCTTGCGACAAGAAATATCCTTTGCTGTCCTCTTTAAACGACACCTTTGTATAGTCGATTCGTGTGCGCAAATGAACTCTAGAAAAGACCCAGCCATCAATAACCATTCTATTTGTCTGTCTCATTTGACTAGTATTCGCAATTACCTTCCCAGCATCTATTTTTTTCTCTTTTTCTTCTTGAAAAAACCGGGAATTGATACTCCAATTTTTATTTAGCTGATAATTTGCTTGCAATGAAATTTCTTTTCCTTTACTTGGCGCTGATGTGTTATATTTTATCCAATTGAATTGAAAAAAATCAAGCGAAAAATCAACAACTAAATGAGAAAGTGGCGAAGACTTTAATGCAAATCTAAATCCATTCTCATCGTTCACCCTTGAGCTTTCAATCGACGAAGAAGCGTAGATGGCATTATAGTTCTTGCTGATATTCCGCTGTTGAACCGAAAAAGCCACCATGCCATTGGGCTGAAATTGAAATCCGTTGAGTGTGGCAAGCGATTCGGTGTTAAACGAAGTCTCACCAAAGAAAAACAATCGATGAAAATTATATTGATAATTTGTGGTAATGATTTGCTGTTCGTTTCCACGAAAAAGAAACTGATTATAGGGCTGATTGTTCGGCTTAACAGGTAGGCTTAAATGGGTGTAGATATAGGCTAATCCGAGCTTCAAATTGTTGTAGCGAAAATTAGCCTTCAGTCCGGTGTTTAAAACTCTTACCGACTTCCTATTTGTGAGTTCCGATGATGTGCGGTGCAAACCTGATGTCTGCAAAGCACTAATGAAAGTTCCGTTTTCCGTTGAATCGACTGTCGCATCTGGTTTTTTCAGCGAGGCAAACGCAACGAAGTTCCACAAATTGTTTGCTTTAAATTTCGTTGAAAATCCTCGCATGAAGTTGTTTTCATCGGTCGAGTTATATGGTTTTATGCCCTCGTTGAGTTGCGCGGTTTGTAGGGCATCGTTCGATTTTCGTGCCGAAAATCCCTGCCAAATGGCTAGTCCTTGTCCCCATTGCACCACATAGTCGCCCACAATGATATGCAGACGATTCTGTTTAAACTTTTGTGAATAGAAACCCCCGAGATGGTCGAAACCCACTTGCTGATTTTCCCAACCGAATGATTCGCCAGGGTCTTTTTCGCCGCTTAAACCAATTTCGCTACCTCCCATTTGCGCACGATATTTTAAATAATGTCGTTGAGAATTGCCCGCAAACTTATTTTCCGAATAACCAGCTTGTTGCTCAATGATGCTTGATGTCCGCCATAAAAGCTCGTGTTGATATCTCCCCTTATTACTAACTTGAGCTGTTTTATCGAAGTTTAGAAATAGTGCGGTGAGTTTCGCCGTGTTTTCATCAAAACCATCAATGAGTGCCAGTTCCGATGACGAATAAATTGCTCCCCACTTCGTGCAGTAGGCTTTTAACGAATTGAGCTGAAAGGGGGAAAGGAAAAACAGTTTCTCTAGTTCGCTAACATCGACCGAATTAATCGGAATTTTCTGCACGAGCATGCGCTGCAACTCATCTGACAATTGCTGAATGTCGCTTGTTTCATCGTCAAAAGATAATTCTTCTAAAAGAAATTGCAATTGCGATAATTCGCTATCAATTGAACGCTGTGCTTGTGCATGAAAGCTTATCGCAATGAAAAGCACCAAAAGAATGTAATGATTGAAAAGGGCTTTATAATTCATCGCGATTGCCTTTAAAGAGGAACGAAATGGAGGGCGACAAGCCCAACACGTGATGATAATAGCATGATGAGGCAATTCCAATTTTATGCTTCACAAAAGTAAATCCAAATGAAAAGTTTTGTGCCCCGCTTTGAAATCCCGATAGCAAAGAGAATGTTTTATTCAAGCGATATTCTGCGCCCAAATGCCATGTTGAGGCTTTCTTTCGACTTGCACAAATTTGCGCTGAAAGGGTGAATGCTCGTAGTTTCCGATGTGCGCCAACTATAGCAACACCGTGATAGTTCATTTGTACAAATTCGCTGTTGAAATGTTCGCCAAATAGATTCTGAAAGCTGCACCCTAATCCGAAATCTGAACCATGATATTGTGCTCCTAAATTGAATGTGAGATACTGTGGCTGTTCCTCTAATTCAGCAGCACGGAAATGATAGTATTTGAATGTTAATCCCATGCTTAGCTTCCCTCCAAAGCATTGGGCAGCTCCGCACTCGAAAAGTGTTTCTTGAAAGCTCTCACTACCAAACTGGCTGATGTGGGTGAGTAGTTTTAAGCTGGAAACTGGCACAACAAGTAGCAAAGAATTGGTAGAAAGAGCGGGGAGCAAAAAACGATTGTTATAATTGATTCCAACAGTGAACGAACCTAAAGATGCAGCAGCAGGGTTGAGTGGTACAAATTCTTCCGCCGATTGGCTCACTACCGAATTGCTCATGGCAAGCGATTTTGAAAAATTGGGCTCTACATGCTGGGCGTTGGAGTTGAAAAATCCCATTAAAAGAACTCCTTTCAGCAAAAATATAGAAAGCCAATTCTTCATGAATTGCAAGGGTGGAAATCTATAGAAAAAGAAGGGTCAACTTTAAAATTGTTGCTCGATATTTCGCCGATGAATTTCTCTAAATTAATTTCCATTGCAACCAAATTAATCGACTAAAGCCAGTAGTTTCTTCGTCATAACTCCCCAAGCAAATCTCTTCTTTTCTTCTTGAACATTGGCTGTAAACTCCGCAAATTTATCTTCATCGAAGAAGCGCAAAATACTGTCGGCAATTGAACTCGGATCTACCTGACAAATATAACCCACTTTACCATCGGGACAAAGTTCTGTTAAACCCCCAACATTGGTCACAATCATTGGTCGGTTGAAATGATAAGCCACTTGTGTTACCCCACTTTGTGTGGCACTCTTGTAAGGCTGAACGACTACATCGGAAGCTCCAAAATAATATTTCACATCTTCATCGGAAATAAAAAAGGTGTGTTGAATCACGCGATCATCAATGCCAAGCTTCTGCACCATGTTTTTATACTTTTCAGCATTGGCGTAATATTCTCCAGCCACAATGAGGCGTATATTTTTACGTGTAAATCGAACATCGCTCATGGCTTGATAAAGCAAGTCGAGCCCTTTGTAGTCGCGAATTAATCCAAAGGAAAGAATATATCGGAAATCGGGACTCAAGTTTAGTTTTTTCAATGATTCTTCGCGGCTCACAATCTCTCCGTAATTATCGAATAGCGGATGGGGCGAAACATCTCTAGGCTTTTGCTCATTAAAGCTTGCAATGTCATCGGCCACCGATTGACTCATTGCCATGAATGCATCAACTGCACCCACAAAATATTTCGATAATAGCCTATCGCCAATGCGCTTTTCGTGAGGAATCATGTTGTCGACTAAGGCAATGATTTTAGTGTGCTTGTTTTTCTTTGCTCCACGCAGAATAGTTCCTAGAGCAGGAGCCATGAGGGGAATCCAATAGCGGGCAATAATCACATCGTAGCATTCATTTTTTAATTGATTTCCCACTTTTATCCAATTGGCAGGATGCACCGAATTAATTCTACGCTCAATGTCTAAATGAGCCGGTTTGGCAGAATTGGTGTATTGAGTTTCTCCTGGAAACAAAAAATTGGGATATTGCAAGGTGAATGTAATTATTTTTACTTCATGACCTTCAGCTTGAAATTCGCTTGCTAAACGTTCGTTATATGTTGCTATTCCTCCACGATATGGATGTGCAGGACCAATAATCGCTATTTTCATTTGTTCAGAAATTAATCGGCTGTAAATATAGCGATTGTTTTGATAATTATGGTCGAAACTCATTCGACTTGATTTTTAATTAAATCAAATTTTAACGCCAAGGCGGAACGACGGTGCTTGCAAATTCTTTGAAGTCTATTAAAAAGCTTATCTTTGTGCTTGTTCAATTTAAATCGTTGCCCATGAAAGAATATATCAACCTGTTATGTCAACTCATCGAAACACCATCGCTAAGTAGAAGCGAGCATGAGGCTGCCCAAGTCCTTCGCCAGTTTATTCGCAAAAAAGGCGTGGAATATGAAGTTGTTGAGCAAAACACAATCTTGCGCAATCGTCATTGGAATGAAAAGAAACCGACCTTGTTGCTTAACTCGCATATCGATACGGTGAAGCCCGCCGAAAACTGGAGCTATCAGCCTTTTAATGCTACATGCGAGGGCGATAAAATCACCGGATTGGGAAGCAACGATGCCGGAGCTTCAGTTGTTACTCTTTTGGCGGTGTTCTTTCATTTTTATGCTGAAGAAAATCTTCCCTACAATCTCATGTATATTGCTTCGGCCGAAGAAGAGGTTTCGGGAAAGAATGGCATGGAGAGCCTTATTGCGCAAATTGGCGATATTGAGCTTGCCATTGTTGGCGAACCCACTCAAATGCATTTGGCTGTTGCCGAAAAAGGGCTAATGGTGCTCGATTGTCAATCGTATGGTAAATCGGGACATGCCGCTCGAAATGAAGGCGAAAATGCGATCTACAATGCCATCGAAGCGATTCATATTTTGCGAAACTATCAGTTTGAAAAAACATCTGATTTCTTAGGAGCTGTGAAAATGAGTATCACTCAAATAAATGCCGGCTATCAGCACAATGTGGTGCCCGATGTGTGCAACTTTGTGGTTGATGTTCGAACCAATGAAATGTATTCTAACCACGAAGTGCTTGAAATTATTCAGGCGCTCGTTTCTTGTGATGTGAATGCCCGTTCAACACGCTTAAATTCATCATCGATTGCAAGGAATCACCCTTTAGTGCTTCGTGGCATTGATTTAGGAAGGGAGCTTTATGGTTCACCAACCCTGTCAGACCAAGCTTTAATGCCTTTCGCGTCGGTTAAAATTGGTCCGGGCGATAGTGCACGCTCGCACACCGCCGATGAATATATTTTGATTTCAGAAATGGAAGAGGCATTAGCTTTATATATTCAGCTACTCGATGGATTGACTATTTCTGTTTGATAAATCAATAAATCATTCGGGCATGAGTTGCTGAAAATAATAAAACCTCGGCTTAATAAATCAAATTAGAATCGATGTCTTTAATCATGAGCTGCAAGTTTTTTCGACCTCGAAACTCATTTTCAGTAATGGTATAGATGATGTCGAAAGGATTTCCTTGCTCAATGAGTGGGAACATTTTTCCTTGATTAAAAGCAATGGCAGGAATGCATGTTTCGCTTGTGTCGAGGTCGGTAATATCGAGTTTCAAATGCTCAGATTCCTTACCCACACAACGAGCTTTCCCTGAATCGGCAATGTTGGTAGTAACAAATGTTGGTCGGTTATTTCCTGGTCCGAAAGGTTCGAATTGATGCAAGGATCTAAAGAATTTCGGCGTAATTTCAGAGAGGCGCAAATAGGAATCGGCTTTGTGTATTTCCATTTTTTGTTTTTCAGAAATATTTTGAGCAACAATTTCTTCAAATCGGCGTGAAAATTCGGGAATGTTTTCAATGTGCAGCGTGAGCCCTGTGGCATACATGTGTCCGCCGTATGATTCTAGCAAATCGGCACATTGTCCCACAGCTTCGTAAAGGTCGAAACCATGCACTGAACGAGCAGAACCGGTTGCCATGCCATTCGATTCGGTGAGAATGATGGTGGGGCGATAATAATGTTCGGTGAGTCGTGATGCTACAATTCCAACCACTCCTTTGTGCCAATCACGATTATAAAGCACTGTAGAAACCCGTGCAGCGTGCAGGGGGTCGTGTGTAATCATGTCGAGTGCTTCTTGCGTAATATCGCGGTCGAGTTTCTTCCTAATTTCATTAAAGGAGTCAATTTCCTCGCCTAGTTTCGACGATTCAGCACTATCGCTCATCACAAGCAAATCAACAGAGCTTTTGCCATGCTCAATTCTTCCCGAAGCATTCAAACGCGGACCGATTTTAAAAACAACATCGCTCAATGTGAGCTCGGTGTTGCTAGCATTTGAAAGCTTCATGATGGTTTTCAGTCCTAAACTCGGATTCTCATTTAGTTTCTTCAAACCATGATAGGCAAGCACTCTGTTTTCTCCTGTTACCGGCACAATGTCCGAGGCAATGCTCACCGCCACTAAGTCGAGTAAATCATAGAGTTCAATGATTGGTGTGTTGTGGCGAAGGGAATAGGCTTGAATGAATTTGAAACCCACACCACAAGCCGATAATTCCTTGTAAGGATAGCCACAGTTTTCACGTTTCGGATTTAGCACTGCCACAGCTGCCGGAATGATTTCGTCGGGAGTGTGATGGTCGCAAATAATAAAATCGATGCCATATCCTTGTGCTTTCTCTACTTTTGCCACTGCCTTAATCCCACAATCGAGGGCAATGATTAGCGAGAAATTGTTTTCGTGAGCAAACTCGATGCTTTGGTTCGAAATGCCATAGCCTTCAGAGTAGCGATCGGGAATGTAGTAGTCGAGATGCTTTATGCGATTGCGTAGAAACTGATACATTAATGCCACCGACGTTGTGCCATCAACATCATAATCGCCATAAATTAATACCTTTTCTTGATTGTTAATTGCACGCTCTAATCGGGAAACAGCTGCTTCCATGTCGAGCATTAAAAAAGGGTCGTGCAAGTGTTCTAAGCGTGGATAAAAAAAGGAACGAGCTTCCTCAAAAGAAGTAATGCCACGCTGAGCCAACAAATTGGCAATCGACATGTTTACATTTAGTGCAGCCGATAGGTGTTTCACCACATTCTCATCTGCATTTTCTTTGATATCCCAAATTTTACTCATTTTATTAAGGATGGAGCCCTTCAATTTAATTATCTCCACTAAAACGACAAAGATAGTCTAAGAAAGTGGTATTTGAAAGATATCGACTGTTATTTTGAGGTTTTCAGCCTAATTATTTACGTTTCGCAATGCGCTACTCCTTATATTTTTTAGAATTCTCCTTATTTTAAGGCTTGAGTGAATTGCGCTATTGCGCATCGTTGTAAATCCATGTTCCTAGAAGTTGAGCATGCTCATTGGTTAAGCTCACATTGCCCAATCGAGCTTCTTCTAAAGTAGCGAAAGATGCAACAGAAACATAGTTTAATCCACGAATCACTCCCATGTTAACAGCGTCAATTCCATCGGCTTTCAACTGAGCAATTAGTTCATCGGCATTGGCTACATCT
>JBKEAC010000172.1:0-11641 GCA_047971925.1 Mangrovibacterium sp. | reverse complement strand
TGCGTGGCCCATTCCGATGGGCTATAGACTGTTCGCACAATCAAGTGCGAGAGCGCCGTGTGAATGGCGTTTTCATTCCAACCTTGATTCTTGAGAAAGTCTTCCAAACCCAGACGCTCAATGGTTTGTTTGCAGAGCCATTCTGCGCCAACATTGCGGGCATCAGTGTGTTCCACCGTATCGAGGTCGAGATATCTTTCAGATTCTTTTTTGGACTGGTTCTCTTTTTGATTGAACCGATCTATTCCTCCTTCGTCGATCATGCGCTGCCAGTATTTTTCAGCAAAGAGGCGTTCTTCTTCCGTAAGCCCATCCTGATTTTCCTGAAAAAGAGACTGACTATAACGATTTTGGAAGCGTAAACTCAAAGCTCTTGCTATGCGCATGACTTGAAGTGGCTTCAAGGAAGGCTCGAAACCAATATTCAAAACAATGAGGGAATGCACTTGTCCGCGCACATCGCGATAAGACTCCTTCAAACGATAATAAGGAGATTCTTGCGAGGTGGCTGGATTGAAACGAAGTTGTACATTTACGTGCATGCCACAAAAATACAACAAGAAAAATTAACAAAAGTGTCCTGCAATTCCGTTTTTGTGAGATACCTCTAAAAGCTATCGCTTATTTTCAACGTGTTATACTTAAACTGGCTTTGAAAAAATTAGTTTTTTCTTGAAAATATTTTTGGGAGTGAAAGTTGGGTTAGGAAGTTATGGAGATTGGAATGCAATGTGGGTTACGCCTGATGAACGCAAAGCTTTGTGCATGGAAAAGTCGCTGTCTCTCATGAATGAGTTGAGCTAATGAATTGCGCAAACCAATAAAACTATTGTGCAAGTAGTTTAACACCCATCTTTTTTGCCGAAAGTTCGGCATCTGCTAGCGAGTGTACAATAGGTTCGCCTTGCGTGTTGAAAGAAGTGTTTATTAAAGCTCGAATGCCATGGCTTGTGTCGAGTTCGCTGAGCAAGTCCCACATAAAGGGGTTTTGCATTCGATTAAATAATGTCTGTATGCGAGCAGAGCCATCGGCATTACATGCTCCAGCAAGTTCAGCTCGATGCGCATTGACTATCTTAAAATCGAGAAGCATGTATTGACTTAGGTGATTAATTGGGCTTTTTCCTGTGAAATATTCCGCATTCTTCAGCAACATAATTGGAGCCAGAGGGCGATACCATTCTCTATTTTTAATTTCCATGCTGAGCTTTTCTTTTATGGAGATGCTATCGGCTCGAGCCACAAGACTTCTGTTTCCTAGCGCCCGTGGTCCAGCTTCGCCGCTCCCCTGAAAGATAGCTATTATTTCTCCATTGGCTATTTGCTTAGCTGTATTGACAATTGAAGAGTTGGCATTTCCGGTATTTGCATGTGTTATTCCCCAGTTGTTCAAATAAGGATTATGCCGTTTAATATCTCCATGTTTCAACCATTCAACAAAGGCAGCAGCGCCGAGAGCTAGTCCGGAATCTTCACAGCAAGGAGGGATAAAGACATCTTGAAAAATGTGCGCATCAACAAGTTCGGTGTTTGTCACAATGTTCAGAGCCGAACCTCCGCTGTAATAGAGATAATCGGCATTGGTTTGCGATTCTAATCGACGAAAAATAGCTAATGTTTCGCGCACAAACAGGGTGTGAAGTGTTGCAATGCAGTTTTGAATGAAGGGGTGATGTTGATCGAAATGCGTTAGTTTTATACCGAAATCTTTTTCTACTTGCTGCAAAAAGAGGCGGGGTTTTCCCCAAATGTTTTGAAATAACTGATGTTCTTTCAGCCACAACTCAATCTGAGCATCGTGTTTTCCATGACCAGCAAGTCCCATCATTTTTCCAGGCACACTATTTTGTTCTTTCTGTTTTGCTCCGATAATTGAAAACACGAGTGCATTGGCATTAAAAATTGCGCTGAGCCATTGGTAGTCCCAGTGGGCTTCAAGGAGTGTTAGTTCTCCATTTCGATATAGCCAAGCCGAAAAACTCGATTGGCTGGCACCTCCGTCGAAGTGCACGAGCAAGCTATTTTCTTTAAATGCTCCGAAAAAGGGAAGGCAAGTACCTAAGTGTGCAAGTTCGTGATTCAGCACATAGGCTTTTCGTCGATTGCCATACCACAAGCAGGTTCCTTCCTCGGGCTTGTTGCTTAACGATGTGCTTAAAGGTGCTTCAAATCGCAGCGAACCTTGATTGCTGATGAATGCACGACCAAGCACATTGTCAACAAAAACTAAGTCGAAATCGGAGTTTATCCATTTTTTCGATCGTAATATTTCATCGATATGAAGGTGGAGGGTGTTGTCGCGCTTTAGGCGAGATAAACGTTCTAATTGTATGAAATCGAGCACTTCTCCCTCATTCATCAAGCAGAGGTTGTGGTCGTGAGAGAAGCTTTGAAGTGGGTTGCAATCTTGAATGCCATAGATAGCCAGCGTTGGTTTCAAGGAGTTCATGAACTATGCAAATTGAATGTATATGACAATTAGGAGTAGCACAAAAAGGATGATGTTTGCCCAGAACTTACTAGGGATTACAATGAGATAGTTTGCCAAGATGCATGCAATTGGAGCAATTACGGTGAGCAACATTTCTTTTGAAACGGAAGGAATAAAAATAACTAGCAGGGGAGAGGCAACACCAATGGCAAGATATGTTTGAAAGAAATAACGATGAGTAGATCCTCGTTTTTCAAAAGTGAAGAAGATGCCAATGCTCGACATCGCGGCAAGGAGAATGATGAATGCTATGTAATAGAGCATAGTCATATCGCCGAAGATGAGATGTTCGGGAATTGAAAAGTTGTTTTGGATGATTTCGATCAGAAGAGGAATTTGATCGATAAAATAATAATAAGAAGCGACATGTATCCACGGGAGGATTAATCCCATTAGAGGTAGTGCGAAATGTCGCCAATTGATGTTTTTTGTAATAAGTTGAAATGCAATCCAAACAAGGGGCAGTAAGAAGACAAAGGACAGATAGAACAAGCTGCATATTCCGAAGATGAATCCGGTGTTGAAAAGGGTGGAGAGCGAGGTGTTTTCCCGGGGTGAATCGAAGATATGAATAAGTGCAATTGAGCCAAGCACATTGGTCACATACAGCGGATTTAGATATTTCAGAGAAACAAGCCCACCAATGATTATCACAAAGAGATATCCGGGGAGGAATGTTTTTTGCTCAAGGAATAGGTATCGGTGATTTGTTTGAACGAGAAGCAGCGCAGTAAGAATCGTGAGTACAAGTGCTACTATGCTCGATGCTAACGGCGACCATTGGTTTATAAGAAACAGCGGCTGAGCTAGCGGAATTTGGTGCGTTAAATCGATAGCGAAATGGTGCTCGACAGGATTAATTAGAGCACCAATCCAAAGCACTAACGCAAGAAGAGGAAGTGCTATGAAATGGTGACTTTTATTGTTGTGAATTAAGCGATAAATCATTACGCGAATAGTTTCGAGGTGTTATAGGTCGAATCCTAAGTCTTTTCGATAATATTTCCCGATGTAATTAATTTTCTCGGCATTTCTGTAAGAACAAGCAAGAGCTTCCTTCCTTGTTGAGCCATAAGAGCTCACCGCGAGCACTCTGCCTCCATCGGTCAAAACACGGTCGTTGTGTCTTGTTGTTCCTGCGTGAAAGATGAAGCTTCCTTGAGTGTTGGCAAATCCGGTTATTTCTAATCCTTTGGTGTAGTCTCCAGGATATCCACCGCTCACAAGCATCACATTAACAGCAACACGGTCATCAAATTCAATTGATTGTTGAGCCATTGAGCCATCGGCTGCCGCTTCGAGTAAATCGACAAAATCCGATTTAATACGCAACATCACCGATTCAGTTTCAGGATCGCCCATTCTCACGTTGTATTCAATGGTATAAGGGTTTCCATCAACATTGATTAGTCCAAAAAAGATGAATCCTTTATATGGAATTCCATCTTTTTTCAGCCCATTCACTGTGGGGCGCACAATGCGGTCTTCCACTTTTTTCATAAATGCGGCATCGGCAAATGGAACAGGGCTAATTGCACCCATTCCCCCGGTGTTTAGTCCGGTGTCACCTTCTCCAATTCGTTTGTAGTCTTTAGCTTCAGGCAGAATGACATAGTCATTGCCATCGGTTAATGCAAAAACAGAGAGTTCAACTCCTGAAAGAAACTCTTCGATGACAACTTTAGCACTAGCTGCTCCAAACTGCCCATTCAGCATTTCTCTTAAAGAGTTTTTAGCTTCGGCAAGCTCGTTGATAATGAGCACTCCTTTTCCTGCAGCCAAGCCATCGGCTTTCAGCACATAAGGCGATTTCACCGATTCTAGGAAAGCTTCGCCTTCGGCTAAATTGGACGCTGTAACAGTTAAATATCCAGCAGTTGGCACATCATGACGAGCCATGAATTCTTTTGCGTAGTCTTTGCTTCCTTCCAGTTGAGCACCTTCTTTTTGGGGTCCTACCACTTTCACGTGTTTAATTTGCTCATCGGCTAGAATGAAGTCGTGCAATCCTTCCACAAGTGGAATTTCAGGACCAATCAGCACGAGGTCGATTTTTTTCTCGATGATAATTTTCTTGATGCCCTGAAAATCAGAAACTCCTGTGGCAATGTTTTCACCTAGTTCAGATGTTCCCGCATTTCCAGGTGCAAAGTAGAGCTTGTTAGTTTTAGGTGATTGTTTTATTTTCCAACCTAGCGCATGCTCTCTTCCGCCAGAGCCTATGATTAATATATTTAGCATCGTTGTCATCAGCTTATTTTTTTTGAGTGTTTATTTAATCGGTTGATTATTGTGCAAACATTTTATAGTAGTAGTCGAACCTGCTCATGAGCAAGTTACCTGTATCGGTATCGCCGGCATTGTAGCAGGTTTTTACTAATTCTTGCATGAAATACAAAGTTCGTTCAGCTTCATTTTTCACGCTTAAAAATTTCATGTCATCAAGCGAGATGAAGAATTGCAAGTCGCTTTCAAAGTCATTGAAGATGTCGTTTGCTAAAAATTGAGCTTGCGTTAAAGATTTTTGTTTCACGACATCGTCTTTTTCTGAAGGTATTTTTAGCGAATCTTGAGCGATTTTGTAGTATTCTTCCACCATTTGAATGGAAAAGTAGGAATGTGGCAATTGTGATTTTGGCATAAGGCTTAAACCACGTTCGAGCACTTGGTATGCAGAATCCAATTTTTGTTCCACAATTAAGTTGTCTGCCAATCGATTAAATGCGCTTCGCAAGTTGGTCATCATGCGGCGATTGTTTTCATCAACATAAACGGTTGAATCCTCCATGTTTCCCCATTTAAACTTCGTCATCATGTTCTCATAAATCAAGTCGGTGTTTACACTTCCAATGTCCATTCTTCCATTCGAGCCAGCAATAGGCACGAGGCGATAGGCTAATCCTTCGAGCATGAAATATTGGCTCAATCCATAATATTTTTCATGAGGAACCGTTGATGAGAAATAGAACGGACGGCTCCAATTGGCATTAACAATCATGTCGAGTACCATTAATTGGTCTTTTGTGATGTAGGCTTCCGAGCTATAGTCAATGAAGATGGTATCAACGATTTGGTCATACATATCTTCAGGCACTACTTTGTTTCGTATCACGGCTTCTTTATCAACTTCAATATAGAATTTTTTAGTTGGAAGATATCGCACGTTGTCATATTCGGGCATCATGGTTCGAGGGTCTTCGCTACGAATTAAATTGAGGGCTGTTTTTAAATCAATTGCTTGATTGATTCTATTCATGAGGTAAACGACATCGCGATTTCCTTGCACATATTGGTCGTGTTCAAAGTTTATTGGCAATGCATCTGATTCGTATGCCTTTCTTCGCATTTGATCGATATACCAATCGGTTTGTAAATAGCTTAAGTTGCATACGCGTAAATCGGTTCGCACTCCTTCAACTTCTTGGTTGTACCAAAGAGGGAAGGTGTCGTTGTCGCCATTGGTAAAAATGATTCCATTAGGCGCGCAAGTGTGTAGGTAGTTTGCTCCGAAATCGGTACAAGTGTATCGGTTTGAGCGGTCATGATCGTCTTTGTTTTCGGCGAGCATGATTCCAGGAACTAAGATTAAAGCTGCTACACTCACGATGCTAGCAATGAGAGGTGAGTGTTTTGAATTTCCGATTGCCTCGGAAATTGCAGCGACTCCCAATCCGATCCAAATTGAAAAGGCGTAAAAAGAGGCGGCAAAAGAGTAGTCGCGTTCTCGGGGTTGTTGAGGATATTGGTTGAGATAAACCACAATGGCCAATCCGGTCATAATGAATAGTGTCATTACGACCCAAAAGTCGGTATTTTTTTTGTTGTATTGGTAGAATAGTCCGATTAAACCCAAGATGAAAGGGAGCATGAAGTATCGATTTCGTCCTTTGTTTTCGGCATATTTTGCGGGCAATTGAGTTTGGTCGCCTAGTCGGATGTTATCGATGAATGGTATTCCTGAAATCCAGTTACCATTGAGCACGTCGCCATGTCCTTGAATGTCATTTTGTCTTCCAGCAAAGTTCCACATGAAGTAACGCCAATACATGTGAACCACTTGGTATCGGAAGAAATAAGTTAAGTTTTCGCTGAAAGTGGGTTTGATTAGTCGAACTTGTTCGCCTGAGTCGTTGGTGGTCATTATGGGAGTTCCTTCAATGCCTCCCCATTCTTTGTAGGCTTCAATGTGATTTGGCTGGCTGCTATACATGCGAGGGAAGATGGTGCACATGTGGGGGTTGTAGTTTGGCTTCGACTGTTCTTGAGCCACCTCATATCGTCCATTTTGTTGCACGTAATAGTTTTTAGAAAACGAATATCTTTCTTTACTATCGAGTGGCGCGTTGTAGTATTGACCAAAAAACAAGGGGCGGTCGCCATATTGCTCACGATTCAGATAAGTCAATAGGCTAAACACATTGTCGGGGCTATTCTGATCCATGGGTGTATCTGCCGATGAGCGGATTACAATCATTGCAAAAGAAGAGTATCCAAGCAAAATTACAGCAACAGAAGTTAAGATAATGTTGAGAAGTTCTTTTTGGTGCACATAGGTGTAATATATTCCATAAACTAATCCACCGATGAGCAGCACGGCATAGAGGAATACTCCGGTGTTGAAAGGTAGTCCTAATCCGTTGGTGAACACAAGTTCAAACCAAGAGGCTATGGTTATAACTCCAGGAATGATGCCATACATTACAATGGCCAAAACCACGAGCGAAACGAGAAAGCTTATGATTGCGCCTTTCAGTGTGGGTTGATATTTTTTGAAATAATAAACCAATCCGATGGCAGGAATTGCAAGCAGGTTGAGCAAGTGCACTCCAATTGATAGTCCAATCATGTAGGCAATGAAGATTAACCAGCGATTTGCTTGTGGTTGATCGGCTTCATCTTCCCAGCGCAAGATTGCCCAAAAGACAATGGCGGTGAACAGTGAAGAAGTGGCGTAAACCTCAGCTTCAACAGCGGAAAACCAGAAAGTGTCGCTAAAGGTGTAGGCTAGAGAACCAACAACACCGCTACCCAAAATGGCAATCATTTCTCCGAGCGACATTTCCCCGCTTGGGCACACCATTTTTTTTGTTAGGTGAGTGATTGTCCAAAATAAGAATAAGATAGTGAAAGCACTAGCTAAAGCCGAGAGGGCGTTCATTAATAAGCCAGCTTGTGAACTATCGCCAAACAAGGTGAAGAATCGCCCTAGAATCATGAAGAATGGTGCGCCGGGAGGGTGCCCTACTTCTAGTTTATAGGAGGTGGTGATAAATTCGCCGCAATCCCAGAAGCTTGCTGTTGGCTCAATTGTTAGTAAATAAGTTATAGCGGCGATTATAAAAACCACCCATCCAGTAATCAGATTAAGCTGCTTATATGCTTTCATTAATGATGTAAATTATTTCCGTTTTGTAATTGAGTGCGAATATAATACAAAGTGAACAGAAATCGGTGCTAATTTTAGTAAAATTATACTTTGTGTTTTCTGAATGCTTGTGTTTCCGATGTGTTAATGTTGAAGAATTTTATTTAAAAGAGAGCCGACATTGGCAAAATCTTATTGAAAACGGGGGTAATGATCTGGCTTGACTTTTCTAGTGTTCGATCAAATGTGGTTGTTTGCAATTTTGTTCTTTGCATGAAGTTTCATCAACAACGCCTGTTCCAAATGTTTAATTTTCATTTGAAACAGGCGTTTGTTTTTGTGCGAGAGCTTGATTAGAGCAAGTTGCTGGCCAATTCTGCAAGTTTGCTTCGCTCTCCTTTTTCGAGGTTAACATGAGCAAAGATGTTTTCTTTTTTCATGCGCTCGGTCATGTAGGCCAATCCATTTGATTTTTTATCTAAATAAGGTGTGTCAATTTGGTCTAAGTCGCCTGTGAACACCATTTTTGTTCCTTCGCCTGCTCGGGTGATAATTGTTTTCACTTCATGAGGCGTGAGGTTCTGGGCTTCGTCGACAATAACAAACGTGTTCGTTAGGCTTCGCCCACGGATGTATGCTAAAGGAGAAATCACGAGTTTTTCTTCTTTCTGCAAGTCGGCAAGAATTTTCACTTCCGAACTTCGAGGGTTGAAGCTGTTTTTAATGACAGTAAGGTTGTCGAAGAGAGGCTGCATGTATGGTCCGATTTTTTCTTTGGCATCTCCGGGCAAGAATCCTAAATCTTTATTACTAAGAGCCACAATTGGTCGAGCCAGTAGAATTTGGTCGTAAATATCGAGCTGAGCAAGAGCGGCAGCAAGAGCCAAAAGCGTTTTGCCGGTTCCCGCCTTTCCCGAAATGGAGCAAAGCGAAAGTTCCGGATTCAGCAGCGCATCGAGGCAGAATGTTTGTTCTGCATTTCGAGGTTTAATTCCGTAGGCGGTTTGTTTTTCAACGAGGATTAACTTTTTCTCATCAGCAAGGTAGCGCGTTAATGCTGTTGCATTGTCGCCTTTGAGCACGAAATATTCGTTAGGCGAAGGTTCTTTCACATTTTTCAGTTTGCTAAAATCGAGCCCATGGTGTCGATAAAGTTCATCGATAAGTTCATCGGGCAATTGGCGAATTTCAGAAATTGAGCGTTCAAATATTTTCTCATCCTTTAGGCTATCGCTTTTGTAGTCCTCGGCGGGAATGCCAAGAGCACGAGCCTTCATGCGAAGATTGATATCTTTACTCACCATAATAACCTTTCGGTCGGGTGTGTTGTTCAAAAAATGCAAAGCAACCGAAATGATTCGATGGTCGGGAATATCTTCGCTGAAACTTTCAATCATAACTTTAGGGAATGCTTTCCCCACTGTCACTCGAAGTTTTCCCATGTCTTTACCAAGCTGAACACCGTTTCCAAAGAGGTCGCCATCGGAAAGGCGGTCGAGTTTTCGGGTGAATTCACGGGCTTGAAAATTAATGAGCTCGTTGCCTTTTTTGAAATTATCGAGTTCTTCTAGCACGGTGATTGGAATGATCACATCGTTGTCTTGAAACTGATAAATACAGTTGTGGTCGTGCAAAATGACGTTGGTATCTAGCACGAAAATCTTGGGTTTGCTAACCGTTTTGTTAATAGTTTTCATAGGCTGATAATTATTTTTTTTCAACTGCTGAAATTAAAACTATTTTTGCACAAAATCAATAGTTAAATCATAAAAATGAAAAATTATAAAGAGTGTCTGAATTATTTATATGAGCAATTGCCTATGTTTCAAAGAAAAGGAGCGGCAGCTTATAAGGCTAATTTAGAAAACACATTGGCTTTAGATGAGCTGTTTAATCATCCGCATCATGCTTTTAAAACAATTCATGTGGGTGGAACAAATGGGAAAGGGTCGAGTTCGCACATGTTAGCATCAATTTTGCAAGAAGCAGGCTATCGCGTGGGGCTTTATACTTCGCCTCATTTGGTTGATTTTCGTGAGCGTATTCGCATTAATGGTGAAATGATTTCGGAAGATGCTGTTCTTCGTTTCATGAAAGAATATCTTGCACTCAACGAGGAAGCGAAGATTGAGCCTTCGTTTTTTGAACTAACGGTGCTGATGGCATTTCAATATTTTAAAGAGCAAGCGGTTGATGTGGCGGTGATTGAAGTGGGATTGGGAGGAAGACTTGATTCAACCAACATAATTATGCCCGAAGTTTCACTCATCACCAACATTAGTTTCGACCACACGAATTTATTGGGAGGAACTATCGAAGCCATTGCGAGAGAGAAGGCGGGGATTATTAAAAGGGGTGTTCCGGTGGTGATTTCGGAGAGCAATGAGGTTTATAATTTTGTTTTTGAAGAGAAAGCTGCCGAAATGGTGGCACCTATTTTTTTTGCCGACCGATGTGAATTTGCAATAAAAGACTATGAGCTTCCTTTAAAAGGAATTTATCAGCAAAGAAATATTTGTGGCGTTTTGCAAGTTATAGCTATTTTGCAAAATGGGGAGTGGAAAATTAATTCGGAACAGATTGCCGACGGATTGGCTCATGTTTTGCAGAACACGAAACTTCGAGGTCGGTGGGAGGTGGTGCATCAGCAACCGATGGTGGTGTGCGACACGGGGCACAACGAGGCTGGCATTCAGCTGGTGGTTGAGCAGCTGGCACAAACGCCGAAAGCACAGCTTTGGATTGTTTTCGGCATGGTGGGCGATAAGGATCAGCGAAAGGTGTTGAGTTTGCTTCCCAAAGATGCTAATTATATTTTCACACAGCCGAGTATTGAACGAGCCATGTCGGCAAGCGATTTAGCAAGTTTAGCACTTGAATTTGGATTGAAGGGTGAGGTGCTTGTTCGGGTTAAAGAGGCAGTTGATTATGCATTGAGTAAGGCCTCTCCAGCCGATGTTATTTATGTTGGGGGAAGCACTTTTGTTGTGGCGGATTATTTTTCGTAAAAAAAACATCTTTTTTTTTGAAAATATTTGCAGATATAAAAAAAGCACTTATCTTTGCATTGCATTTGGGAACAGATGTTAGTTCAAAGATAATATCGGGCGGTTAGCTCAGCTGGTTCAGAGCATCTGGTTTACACCCAGAGGGTCGGGGGTTCGAATCCCTCACCGCCCACTAATTGGTGAAAGTCAAAAGTAGCCAAAAACAGACAAACCCTTGTAAAACCTAGTTTTGCAAGGGTTTTTTTATGCTCATCATCAGCGTTGGAGGACAAAATAAGGATCAACTAAATTAATTGGGTTGTTATGGCAATAATGATAAGGGCTCCAAGATGGATAATCTTCCATCAAAGGGTCGCATCCGTAGAAGATTGAAGTCCTCGGATTATAATACCTCGCCCCATAATAATATAATCCTGTTTCACTATCAAACTCTTTTCCATTAAAAAGGTAAGGTGTATTCCAAGTATTATTTCTTTCTTCGATAAAGACCTCTCCAAATGGCACGTATTCTATGTATTGAACCACTTCGCCATCTAAATTGGTAATATACGAAGAGCTTCCCAAATGGTCAGAGTGATAATAATAATGCAATTTCTCATAGGCATCGCCACTTACAGGAATTGAACGAGTGCTCATGGCTTCTCCACAACAAAACCCTGCACCGTTCACATAATCGTCGTTATTGGCACCATAATAATCTATTTCAAATGTGGTGTAATTATCTTTCACTACTTCTTGCAAAGCCTTATATTTATTGGCGTAATCTGGAACGCTTGT
>JBKEAC010000171.1:0-4248 GCA_047971925.1 Mangrovibacterium sp. | reverse complement strand
ATGAAATGTTTTCTTTCGAGCGAGCTGCGTTGTTTTGCTCGTGCAGATGAACTTGCACCGCCTGATTTTGGAGTGTCACCTCTGCCCGAAAACCCAAGTCGGCAGCTGCCAACACACAATTCTCCACAAAAGCTCCGATAGAAATCCACGCTTCCCGATGCTGAGGGTCAACCATGGGGAGCAGCCTTTCTGCTTCCAGCGAAACTTCAAAAGAAGAGTTATCAAGCGGTGTTACTCGCCACATTTGGGCATTATGACTGCTTGGAGCAAGCGAACCATAGCGCATGATTTCTTTCATCTGAGCCGATGCGGTGAAGGGAATGAGCATGATGAGAAATAATTTGATGTGCATTGATTAGGTGGTTGTTTCCTGTGTGCTAAAGGTTTGGTGGACAAAGTTTATTTTGATTCCCAAACCACAATTAATAAGAAATCTCCCCAATGTATTCAGTGATGCGGATGATTGAAAGAGCATTCTTTTTGAAAAGTAGATTGACGCTGGTTGACTTTCCTTTTCCATTACCCATATCCTCGTAAAAATCAAACGACCATTCGCCATAATTTACCATATCAGGGTCGAATGGCAGGTTTAGCGGTTTATTGGGCATGATAATTTCACAATTGGCATAGTTGGGATTTTTGTAAATTTCCAATAGTTTCTGATAGCACACATTAATAGAATCATTGTGCCGGATGGCTATTTCTTCTGCCACATCTTGGGGCCAGTGCGATATGGAATCTAGCAGCGCTCCGCCTTTTTCAATTGATTTTACTTTGCCTTGGTTGAAGCCGATGCATGCTCTGTCAACTCTCCCCGATGAGTGCTCTATGGTAATGACATTGTAGAAAGGTAGAAGATTTTCCACCTCCTCGGGTTTGGAAAAGGCTTGCCTAGTAATTCCAACAGCATGAAAACCCTTTTCTTCTCCCAATGTTTGAAGCCTAAGAAATACCTCTGCCGGACTGCTACCTATTTTGAGTGTCCATTTTTCTCCTTTGGTGATGTTTTCAACCTTCGGATAGGTATCATCGGCTTGGCAACTGCTGATAAAAATTGCCATTAATAGTAAGCCGACAACTGCCTGCATGTTCAGATGGAACTTTTTTGTTTCTTGTAATTTCGCTTGCATGATAATTTCGTTTTAAACATTGCCTTTCGCCGATAACTTATTGTTATCTGCTAAAGGCAATGATGATTGTTAGAATTCATTTTTTATTCGCCCGTTTGCCGGAGGATATGGATTACCATAGTTTAATTGGGCTTGCAACTGTAATCTTTCACTCGCAGATAGCTGTCTGTTATTTGAATCATAAACCACATCAGCCAATTCTCTATAGACATCTTTTCGTGCAATATACGGCAAATATAGTCTGTTGACCCACATTCTATCAGTACTACTCATGCAATAGCCTTGATAAATTGCACTTCCATCTTTTTTGGTATACATTGGTTTACTTGTATCGTAAACGGCGCTTGATGAGCTTGTGTATGAAGAATAACCCATTATTGAATTGAAATCATAGCTATTAATCATGTAGTAGTTTGTTGTTCTTTTTGAGAAATTACTACTTCCTGCAGATTTTAAGTTAGACCAATTAATCGTCACATAACTATCTCTATCATTTCGACACTGTTCGTGAAGCATCCCGCAAGCATGCAGAATTTCATGGATGATTACTGAATTATTCCATGAGTTAAATGCAAAATCAGCTAAACTCACTTGTTGTCTTCCTCCTATTCTCCCAACATATGAAGAACTAACATCCTTGGCACCTATAGATGTAAAATCAATGTATGGATATTGAAATCCATATGTGGGATCTTTAGTAGGTTGTCCTGTCGCATTATAAAAGCGAATATTTGTATTCGATTCGATTTCTAATAATGCAGATTTAATTCGTTGTTTTTGGAAGTCATTCAGATTTGCATTATACACAAAACGCACCATTGCCCAAAGGTTGTATGAGGTTGGGTATATACCCAGAGCTTTGGTTTCATAGCTGTCTTCGTTCATCACAACTGGCATGTTTGTCATAGGATGAACATCTACAATAGGGCTTTGCATTTCTTCGAACTGTTCATCGAATATAGTCCCAGCCTCATCTAACAATTGCAACTGCACACTTGTCAATACAATATCGCTTTCATAAAAATAGTTCTCTCCATCGTATTGAACAACTACTCCCGATTTTAATGCTATTGACTTTAAGGGCTCTTCACTTTCAATGGATATTACTGATGCTTCTGTATTGTCAATCAACTCCTCACTACACCCCACAAATCCCAAAATGACAATGAACAGGATGGCTAAGCTTAACTTAGCTAGTTGGTTGGTTTAAAATAATTTCTCATAATTATAAGTATTGTGCAAGCAAAAAAGGTAATAAGTTTCCATGCTTGCGGTTAATCTTTTTCTGAACCTCCGCTTTAGTATTGTTTCGACATGCTAGAGTGGAGCTTCTTTTTCCCCTTTTTCGTTCGCAATCATCTACTCTGCTTCAATAGTTGCGGAAAGGAGGTGTTTGATAGTACTTTCTCGAAAGGTTATCGTATATGTCAAGTTTCACATCAGCAATGTTGTGAAACTTGACATGTAATTTCTTCAATAGTTTACTCAAGAAAGATACATGAGTGCAGAACAAACCATTCCCAGCAGAATGAAATTCAGAATAAACTTCTGAATTAATTGTTCTCTATTAGTGAAAACAATTAAAAAAAACAGCCAAAAAAAGATGGCAATTTGAGACGCAGGAATAAGGTATTCCAAAATACCTGCTTTGGTGTAATTTACCAACACGGTGCAAGCCGAGATGTTAACAAAGAGCAAGTAGGATGCCCAATAGACAAATGGGTTTATTCCTCTCCTCTGGAAATTTAAAATCCCCAAAACGCCAAGGCTTATAGACGACGCTAATCCGATTAAGGTGTACAGGCTTCTGTTTAATAGTTCAGACTTGAGCAATACTACAGAGATTAATAAGCAACTCATGATAATTATTTCACCATTTTGTTTTGTCATAATTACTAGTAGTTATGTATTTAAAATATGATAATGAGATATTTGGGGCACACTTAGCAATCCCAAACGCAAGATGCTGCATACCAAAGAGTGTTTCCTGCAGGAGAAGCTAAAAAAGCTATTTGATCAACTATATTTCCTCGGTTAAACACGTCGTCAAGTTTATTATACATGCAGCAATCAAAACACGATCGACCAGGGCAAGGGATATATTTTACACTAAAAACCTCACTTGCTTGGCTTTCAAAATTAAACTGAAAATATAATGCAAGGTCGCAAAGGAATGTCAGTCTTGTCATTATTTGTTTATTTGACTTTTCCTCTAACTCAAGTTCTTGCATATGTTCTATAAAATACTGCGCAACGAGAATGAAACTAAGTTCATTATTTAGCTGATTAAAGAAATTCTGAAAAAAGATTTGAGTTTCTTTAGTCAAGGAATCTTCAGTGGCGTAAACTTTATTTTCGACTAATGCTTGGCTGTTTTTGAGTTCTTCTAATTCGATAAAAAAACTATTGTTTTCTATTTCTAATGGTATTGCGATTGAACTACAGTCGCTAGATTTTAATTTGTCATTTAGTATCGTCAGTTTATCTTCTAAGGCTATATCCGGGGTTTCAAACTCCTCACTACACCCCACAAATCCCAAAACGGCAATGAACAGGAGGCTAAGCTTAACTTAGCTAGTTGGTTGGTTGGTTTAAAATAATTTCTCATAATTATAAGTATTGTGCAAGCAAAAAAAGGTAATAAGTTTCCATGCTTGCGGTTAATCTTTTTTTGAATCTCCGCTTTAGTATTGTTTCGACATGCTAGAGTGGAGCTTCTTTTTCCCTTTATTCGTTCGCAATTATCTACTATGCTTCAATAATTGCGGAAAGGAGGTGTTTGATAGTACTTTCTCGAAAGGTTATCGTATAAATTAATATTGAATAGTTAACTTTCAAATGCGGTGGCTATGTTAGATATAATTTATCATATAATTGCTTGACAAAAATCAATTAGATACATTATTTAACGAAAAATAACTTAATTGTATGCGAATGACGTTTCACATAAACAACAAGTGATTAACATCTACATCGAAGACAATTTCGGGCAGATGCTGATGCTGGAGTTTGGCTTTGTGAGTTTGTGAGAATGGTTACTGCCGATTCATCATAGGCATGCTTGATGTTTGTTCCTCCAGCGTTCACCTCGCCATTGCGAGAACGTGGAGACATTTTT
>JBKEAC010000170.1:0-20970 GCA_047971925.1 Mangrovibacterium sp. | reverse complement strand
ATCTGCTTTACTTTTGAATGAACGTTGCTTTATTTCTCAAAAGCGAGTGCAAAAGTAAACCTTATTTTTTAATTTGCAATAGATGGAATGCTTTTTTTTGCGTTTTTTCTTGCTTTTTTTTTGTGTGCTTGACTTCTGCTCACATCAACCATTAGCTATTTGATTGGTTTCTTTAATTTTATCATTATTCTTGGTTTTGATGATTTTTTTGAAAATAATTGATATTTGTCATTTCCAATCGAAGTCGTTCGCCTTTTCTATTTTTTAAACGGCGGTGGGGGGGGGTATTATATATGTACCTTTTTTGTGCAGCCTGTGTGATGACCTTCTATTTGGGTGATAATATATCTAAGTCCGTTGCACGGTATTCTTTATATATAATAATATATCGCTCCGATTTTTAAATCAACACGCCCACATTCACGCACGGAGACACATGCAATGCGTCTCTACGGAACGGCTATCCGCCGTTTTGGATTGCCATGCGGGATTATTCCATACCTGCAACATCGCATGATGTGATTTTTTTGAACAAATCAAAGCTTGTGCAATTTTTGTCATTTTAAGACCAGTGCACGATATTCATTCGTAATGTGTTCAGGGTGCGCAGCCGCGCGAAGGATTGCAGTGGAAATCCTTTTGCGGAGGAACGAAGCAAAAGATTGGAACGGAAAGCCTGGTGCCTAGCGATGGGATGAGGCAGGGAGGCACGCGCCCAAAAAAAGAGATATACTTTAATCGGAATTTTACACACAATTTGCGTGGGTAGATGATTAGAAGAAGAATTTATTGTGGGGAGGAAAGGATTTTGCCACTTTAAGGCAAAAAAAAACTTCATTTAAAAATGAAGTTTTTTTTTATTTATTGAATGTAGCTCTTAAAACCATCGGTGTAATAAATAGCGAACTTATTATTATCATCGCCATAAATGAAATAGCCTTCAATGCCCACAATTTTTTCAATTAATTCGATCGATTGCTCAAGCCCCATCACCATGCAGGCAGTTGCCAAGGCATCAGCCTGCATGCAACTTTTCGAAATGATTGTCACACTAAGCAACTCACTTTGAACAGGAATACCCAATCTAGGGTCGATGGTGTGAACATATCGCTTACCATCTTTAAGGTAGAAATTTCGATAATTCCCCGATGTAGCCATTGCCATTCCTGAAATACTGAGAATTTCTTGAATTTCCTGATTTTGAACACTATCATCGGTTGGTTTACTAACTCCCACTCGCCATAATTCGCCTTGAGGATTCAAACCTTCCGTTTTAATTTCACCACCAATGTCAACCAAGAAACTTTCGCAACCTTGTTCATACAAATACTGCGCCACCTTATCAACAGCAAAGCCCTTAGCAATAGAGCTGAAGTCGAGCATCGTTCTACTATCTTGCTTCGAGATGGAATCATTCATGAGAGCCACCTTGTCGAAACCTACAAACTCCATAATCGAGTCAATTCTCGACTGGACATGTTCGCTTGGAGCCTTTTTAAAACCGAATCCCCACTCATTTACAAGTGGAGCAACAGTAACATCATAGGCACCAGAAGTTAGCACCGAAATACGCTTTGATTCAAGATAAACTTCCGTGAAATAATCGTTGAGTGGCGTTGGTTGATTGCTATTTATTTTTGCTACTATTGAATTTTCGGCAAATGGCGAAAGCGATTCAGTTACTCTACTTAACACCGAGTCGATTCCGTTTTGAAGGTCAACCCCTTTAGGCGATTTATAGGTAATGTTGCTCAGCGTTCCGAAAACTGAGAATGATGTCTGAATATAATTTTGCTTCTGACAAGACGATGCGAGCAGGGCAAAAAAAAGCAGGCACATAGGAATAATGCGCTTCATATTTCTGATAACAATTAAATTCGAGCTATTTTTTTTATAGCGTTCGGCTTTGCTAATTATTAAGCGTTAAGCATTTGAGCATAACCTTCGGCATGAATTAAGCTTCTTAGCTCAGCTTCATTGTTCATTTTCACCTTAATAATCCAACCTTTACCATAAGGGTCGGCATTAATCAGCTCGGGTTGGTCTTCCAACTCTTTGTTAAATTCAATAATTTCACCCGAAACAGGCATGAACAAATCAGAAACCGTTTTCACAGCTTCCACAGTTCCAAAAGTTTCGTGAGCATCAATCGTTTCACCTTCTGTTTCCACTTCCACAAAAACAATATCACCAAGTTCGCCTTGAGCGAAATGTGTAATTCCAATTGTTGCGATATCACCGTCAACACTCACCCACTCGTGGTCTTTTGTATACTTTAAATTTTGAGGTATGCTCATGTTTTTTATTTTTAGTTAAAAAGTTATTAATATCTATACCACAAATGTATATGATAGAATTTAAATAAAAAAACTTTTAGCTCACATTTTGTGTTTTTTGTAGCAAAAGCATTGATTATCGACTAAAATTGGCTTTAATTAATCGCGCATTGTTGTCAATTACCTCAATAATCACCTCCACCAATTCATCAGGAAGCGCCTCTTCCACCCGCTCTGCCCATTCCATGAAACAATATTTTCCACTTTCCAGATAATCCTCCAGCCCAATGTCGAATGCCTCTGAAAGATCTTTAATTCGATAGAAATCGAAGTGCAATATGTCGCCATATTTTAACGTTTCATATTGATTAACAAGGGCAAATGTTGGACTAGTAATATTATCGACCACCCCCATGTGTTGACAAAGAGCTTTAATGAAGGTTGTTTTTCCCGCCCCCATTTCACCCCGAAAAGCAAAATGGCGTTCATTTTTAAATGTGTCGATAAAAAGAGCTACCGTTTGAGGCAGTTCGCTGAGCGAATTTATTTTTTTTTCAAACATGGTTTTATTTTCATTTTTATTAGGGCGTGCCATCCTTGCCCCATGGCATTGGCATTGGCATTGGCAAGGCTGTCGGGCTTTCTGCTGCAATCTTTTGCGTCGTTCCTCCTGCAAAAGGATTTCCGCGTCAATCCCTCACGCGCAGGGTTTTCATTCAATTACATTAGGCAACACGAGCATCATCATTGAAATTGGAGGGACAACAATATAGTTTCCATCAACGCAACTAATTCCATTGATATCAATATCATCGTTTTCCGCCACAATAGTCCACGTTTCATCTGATGGCAGGTGGTGCACAAATGCTTTATCGCGCGCATTGAACACCAGGTGAACTTTTTTCCACAGTTCACTCGGATAATCCTCAATGGTGAAGTTCATGGTTTGCTTGTGGTAGTTTCCCTGAAACTTCAAGTACTGACGAATTTCATCGGCGGTTTTCATTCGTAGACAAGGAGTTGCTTGTCTTAAAGCAATTAGTTTTCGAGTATATTCAAACACTTCGTTGAATTGTGTTTTTCTGTCCCAATCGAATGCATTAATAAAGTCGCCTTTATTATAGGAATTGTGTTCACCTCCTTTTGTTCGGCAAAATTCGCTTCCTCCGTGAAGGAATGGCACTCCTTGCGAGCAGATAACCAGAGCAAGTGCAAGTTTATGCATTTGCATTAGGGTGCTTTCGTTCGCATCGGGACGAGAAGCTGAAAGCTTGTCGAACAAGCTTAGGTTGTCGTGACAAGAGGCATAATTAATGACACGATAAGGTTCTTCAGCCCACGCATATCGGAGTCCGCTGGTGTATCCGTATTCCACTTGAGGGTGATGAACAGCAGCAGAAGCGCCGAATTTGATATTTTCTTCTGAGAACGCTTTTCCGCTGACGAATCCTTGTTCTTGAGCTCTGAAGTTATCGCCTTTAATCGCATCGCGGAAGTCATCGTTGAAGCACGCAATTCTTCCGAGTTGTGGTGTATTTTTTTTCATTGCCCGTTGGTGCTCGTCGAGCGGAGAAACATCGGCAGTCCAACCTTCGCCATAGAGCAAAATTCCGGGTCTTAATTCATCGAGTTCTTTTTGAATGAGCTGCATGGTTTCAATGTCGATAATCCCCATGAGGTCGAAACGGAATCCATCGATATGAAATTCTTCTGCCCAATATTTTAGGGAATCGATGATATATTTTCTCACCATTGGTCGTTCGGTAGCCAGTTCATTTCCACAGCCACTAGCGTTTGAGAAGTTTCCATCGGGATGCTGCCGGTAGTAATAGCCAGGCACGGTTTGATTGAACCACGAGCGTTCGGTTAGTCCGGTGTGGTTGTAAACCACATCGAGCACGACACCAATTTTGGCTTTGTGAAGAGCCATGACCAGTTTTTTAAATTCAAGAATTCGTGCGGTGCTATCTTTGTTTGTTGCATAGCTTCCTTCGAGATTGTTGTAGTTCAGTGGGTCGTATCCCCAGTTATATCGTTTGTTAGCGTGCAGCTCGTCAACAGTCCAATAGTCGGCAATTGGCATGAGGTGCACGTGTGTAATTCCGAGTTCTTGGAGGTGTGAAATTCCGGTTGACAGTCCGTGAGTGTTTTTGGTGTTTTTTTCGGTGAAAGCTAAGAATTGCCCTTTGTGGTCCATTCCCGAATTTTGGGCAATGGAGAAATCTCGCACGTGAAGTTCGTATAGCACGGCCTCAACGGCGTTTTCGCAGGGAATTGGTCGGTCGTTACGCCATCCGCTTGGGTTGGTTTGATTAGGATCGAAGAATAGTCCTCTCCTACCGTTGACACCGGTGCATTTCACATCAACTCCGGGAGTTTCGTTTAGCCACTTTTCGTTTTCTTTCACACGAAATGTGTAGAATTTTCCTTTATAGTCGCCCTGATGTTCAATGCTCCAAATTCCGTTATCGTGTTTTTCGAGCGTGAGTTCTTCGAGTTTGTTATCGCCATGACTTCCTTGATATATGTTCATGGTGACAAGCTGGGCTGTTGGTGCCCACACTTTTGCTGATATTTTTTCTGTTTCGAGGTTAACTCCTAAATCGTTTCCATTGTAGGTGGGATATGACAAGAAGTCGGTGCCATAAAAATTCATCATATGAAGTTATTTAGCATTTTATTTTGCTACACTTGTTTCTTGAATTATTTACAACTTTAGTTTCGTTATGAATGATTCAGGCTTTTGCGTTTCGCTATTTTTTTTTCAAATATAGTAATCCTAACTAACATATAAAAATTATTTTCTTTTTTTGTGTTTTGTTGTAGGCTTATTTTACTTCGTTTGTTTTAACTATAAACACTTAGTGGTGCAAATTGTTGTGGTGTGGGTGCGTGAGGGATTGAAGCGGAAATCCTTTTGCGGAGGAACGAAGCAAAAGATTGAAGCGGAAAGCCCGACAGGCTTGCAGGGGCATGGCTATGGCGAGGGGCAAGACTGGCACGCCCAAAAGAAATTGTTCTGATTTGACTTAGATTGTGGGTTTCTTTTGGTGTTTTGCGATGATTGTGAGGAAAAATCCGGTGATAAATATGGCGCTTGTTCCGAAGACGATTGCCATGTTTTTGTGAAAGGGACTCATGAATTTTTCGAAGCCGAGTTGTGGGAAGATGATTGGCGAAAGGCTCATCCAAGCAATGACGATTATTCCGACGATTGCACCGATGATGGCTGATTTTGCTTTAACTTTTTTGCTCATGAAGCCCAGAAGAAATAGTCCGAGCATGCCGCCGCTGAAGATTGAGGCGAGTTGCCACCAGGTGTCGAGTGCGCTTTTTACGTTAATCATTGATGTAGCAATGAGAATACTTAGGAGGCTGAAAATGAATGAAGAAGTGTAGAGGATTTTCATTTCGTGCTTGTTGCGCTGGTGTTTTGTTTTTGGCATGTTGCAGAAATCGGTGAGGATGACGGTTGCTGAACTGTTGATTGAGGTTGACACTGTGCTCATGCCGGCAGCAAAAATTGAGGCGATGAGGAAACCACGAACCCCAATAGGCAGCTGATTGACAATGAAATGTGGGAATATTCTATCGGTTGGTAAATCGGGAGGTAGGAGTTGTGGATTTTGCTGATAGAAGGCAAAAAGCGATGTGCCGATGAGGAGGAAAAGTAGGGACATGGGGATGTATAGCAAGCTTCCGCTGATGGCTGATTTTTTAGCTTCACGTTCGTTGCTCGATGTCATGTAGCGCTGAATGTAGTTTTGGTCGATGCCATAATTTTGCAAGTTGATGAAAATGCCATAGATGAGTACGCACCAAAATGAGGAGTTGGTGAGGTTGAACGAATAGCTTCCTAGACTGAATTTTTGTGAGTTTATTCCGCTTTGGAGCACTTGCATGAATCCGCCGGGCAAATCGATTAAGATGATGAGAAAGCAGAGAATGGCTCCGGCAATGAGGATAATTGCTTGGATGGCATCGGTCCATATGACGGCTTGAATTCCGCCGAGCATGGAGTAAAGCATCACGCTAATTCCGGTGATAAGGATGAGTGCTACGATGGGGATGTTCACCACTGAGCTTGCCAAGAGTGCCAGAAGAAACATGATGGTTGCCGCTCGCATGAGCTGAGTGAGCAGATACATGGTTGCAGCATAGTTTTTTGCCCATGGTCCGAATCGTTGTTCTAAATAGGTGTAGGCCGATGGACTGTTAATTTGTCGATAAAGAGGCACGAAGAAACGCACTGCCACAAATGAAGCGATGGGAATGCTAAGGCTAAACACGAAGGGGTTCCAGTTAGAAGCAAAGGCTTGTCCGGGAAGACCAAGATAGCTAATGCTGCTGACGAAAGTGGCAAAAATTGAAAGCGAAACCACCCAAGTTGGTATTTGCTGATTGCCCACGGTGAAGGCCTGAGCTGTTTTATTTTTTTTGTAGAATGACAGTCCGAAAAGAACAATTCCGATTAAGTAGGCTGAAAATATGATGATATCGATAGTACTCATTGCGAGATGTGGGTGTGATAAACTCTAGAAGAGTTGTGATTTATTTCGGGGGCTAAAGATAATACAAAAAAAGGTAAATCCCGAAACCAAATAAGATTTCGAGATTTACCATTTTTAAAATACAATTTCATTGTCTTCTTCATCGAAGAAACGGCAATCGAGCACTCCAAGAGCTGCCGATGCTTGAATGATTGTTTTTTTCTTGAATTTCCATTTCCATTTTCTTTGAATAGAGCAGAAACCTTTAGTTAGGAATGCTTCTACGAAAGGATGAACTTCAATTCTCAATTTCTTTTTGTGCAAGTCGTTGAAAATATATTCCAATCGATTTGCGATTTCATCAACAAGTAGCACAGTTGGCGTTACTTCACCAGTTCCTTTGCAGGTTGGGCAAAGCTCGGCGGTTTCTACATGTTGTTCCATTCTGACTCTTTGTCGCGTGATTTGCATCAAGCAAAATTTGCTCAGAGGCAAAATATTGTGCTTGGTACGATCTTGCTGCATCATGTCGCGCATGTGGTCAAGAACTTTCTTTTTGTTTTCGGCAGAATGCATATCGATAAAATCGATAACAATAATTCCGCCCATGTCTCTCAATCTTAGTTGTCGAGCCACTTCTTCAACTGCGGCCATGTTCACTTCAAGAGCATTTGTTTCTTGGTCAACCCCTGCTTTCGATCGGTTTCCAGAGTTCACATCGATCACGTGGAAAGCTTCGGTGTGTTCAATAACCAGATACGATCCGTTTTTGAATGTTACCGTTTTTCCGAAAGCCGATTTAATTTGCTTATCAACGCCGTAATATTCAAAAATTGGTTGATCACCGGTGTAATGCTTCACCACTTTTGATTTTTCGGGATCAATTCGTCGAATATAATCATTAATATTCGATGCTGTTTCTTCATCATTCACCACAATTGTTGAAAACTCGGGTGTGTAGATGTCTCGAATCAATGCTGCTGCACGGCTCATTTCGCTAACCACAAGTTGTGGAGCTTGAGCTTTACTAAGTGTTTTAAAGAGCGATTCGAATTTATCGACCAATCGTTTTAATTCTTTATCAAGCTCTGCCACTCTTTTTCCCTCGCATGCAGTTCTCACAATCACGCCATAACCTTTGGGCTTTATCGAGTCGATTAAATTTTTCAACCGTTTTCGCTCTTCTTGCGATTTAATTTTGGTTGATATATTTACTTTCTCGCTAAATGGTAGCAATACCATGTTTCGCCCTGCTATTGATATTTCCGATGTTAAGCGTGGACCTTTAGAATTGATTGGTTCTTTAGCAATTTGAACCAAAATATCCTGACCAACGGTAAGCACATCGGCCATCTTTCCTTCTTTAAAGATATCGGAATGAGGGCGGATTTTATCAATAGTATTTATGCGCGTTTTCTTCGACGCTGCCACGTTTCTAAACTCATTGAGCGTTGAAAACTGGGGACCTAAATCCTGATAATGTAAGAACGCATCTTTCGAATGACCCACATTAACAAATGCGGCATTCAAGCTTGGCATAATTTTCTTAACTTTTCCGAGGTATATTTCACCAACTGAAAATTGTGCGTCGCTTTTATCTCTTGAAAGTTCAACTAGGCGCTTTTCATCAAGTAGCGCAATCATTACTTCAGACTGAGCAACATCAATAATAATCTCTTTGCTCATAATCTTTATAATTTAAATAGCATAGAGCATGAATAATCATCCTCTAAAATCAAGAAAACCTAGGACGCTTGGCATCCCAGGTCTTGCGAATTCGGCTAAACTCTACAAGAATTTATTTCTTCTTCTTGTGACGGTTTTTGCGAAGTCTCTTTTTACGCTTGTGCGTAGACATTTTATGTCTTTTTCTTTTTTTTCCGCTTGGCATAACTAATTATTTTACGTTGTTTTTAACTTGATCTAAAAATGTTTTAGCTGGCTTAAAGCTTGGAATCGAATGCGCTGGAATCACAATAGCAGTATTCTTTGTAATATTACGTGCCGTTTTTTGTGCTCGCTCTTTCACCACGAAGCTACCAAAACCTCTTAGATAAATGTTTTTACCACTCACCATTGAATTCTTCACAGAATCCATGAAAGCTTCTACAGTTTGAAGTACAATTGATCTCTCAATCCCTGTATTCTTGCTAATTTCATTAACAATATCTGCTTTAGTCATTTCAAAATATTTTATTTTCAATTATTTATTTCCAATTCTGGTTTGCAAAGGTATAAAAAATATCGTAAACACAACACTCTAACGATAATATTTTCTTTTTTTTATACTCACCCACTCTTTTATAACTTCCAAGCTCAAAAACGGAGCAAAACGAACTGCTAAAATAGTAAAAACTATTTTCTAACAACTCTCCTCATGCTCTTTTTTTCAAAAAAATATTCCTAACATGGAAATTATTCTAACTCATCGCCAAGATACCTCTTCACGCAACTGCTCAAAAAATTGCAAAAACAAGCTGTTTATTTCCTCCTCATGCGCCTGAATGATTTCAATGGCGCGAACCGAATAATCGGGCAAACTCGTAAACTTCGACATCGTGCTCAAGGTGTTTTCAATGCCCCAAAGACTTGCATATCGCATAATCCGCTTATTCCGAATAAAATTAATAAGCATTCCCTTGGCAGAAAGAGGCAACAAATCAAACCTACTCAACAAGGTGGCATGTGCCAACTGCGTGTAGTTCCGCAATGTAAGATCGGAATAGCGCTGCCAATTCTTAATCAGAAAATAATCAAACACAATATCAACCACAACACTTGCATATTTCCGATATGGATTACGAAAATACGACTTCACCTCCATAACCAATTCATGACTATCGGTGAAACTATCAATCGCTCGATGCATGAATATCCCGCGCTGAACCTCAACACTGTAGTTCCGATGATCTTTGCCTTTCACAAAATCACCAATGAAATTGCCCAACATGCAATCCTCTGAATTGCCCGATAGATATAAGTGCGCTAAAACATTCATTTGTGTCGTGTTTTTGAATTATTTATTCCTATGGTCTAAAGATAGATATAAATAAATGAAAAAACCTCACTAAAATTAAATTTTAATGAGGTTTTTTTTTCAATAATGAGTTTCACCTCATTACAACCTTTCTTTAATCGCCTTTGTTGCCGCCTCAAAGCCCGGTTTCTCTAACAAAGCAAACATATTACTCTTATATGCCTCAACTCCCGGCTGGTCAAACGGATTTACATCGAGAATATAGCCACTAATTCCACAAGCTATTTCAAAGAAATAAATCAACTGTCCTAAATAATAAGCCGACATCTGAGGAATTTCAATTCTCATATTAGGAACACCACCATCAACATGTGCTATGCGAGTGCCCAACTCTGCCATCTTGTTAACCTCATCAATGCGCTTGCCCGATAAATAATTCAAACCATCATGATTAGCCGAATCGCTTGGAATGCAAAGCGTTCTATTCACCTTTGCAACCGATAGCACCGTTTCAAACAGCTTGCGCTCTCCTTCTTGAATATACTGCCCCATGGAATGCAAATCTGAACTAAAATCAACACTAGCTGGGAAAATCCCTTTCCCTTCTTTGCCTTCACTTTCACCATAAAGCTGCTTCCACCACTCGGCGAAGAAATGCAACTTAGGATCATAGTTAACCATGATTTCAACCATCTTACCCGACTTATAAAGCTCATTGCGAACCACAGCATACTGCGCCGCAATGTTCTCAGAAAATGGAACTCCCGGCTGAGTAGCGGCTTCCATATCACGAGCTCCTTGAACTAAGGCGCGAACATCATAGCCCGCACATGCAATTGCAACCAAACCAACTGGCGTTAAAACCGAATATCTTCCGCCCACATCATCAGGAATTACAAAGGTTTTATAACCCTCAGCAACCGCAAGCGTACGAAGTGCTCCCCTACTTTCATCGGTAACAGCCACAATCCTACTCACCGCCTCAGCCTTACCATATTTCGCCTCAATATCTTGCTTCAACAAGCGGAAAGCAATAGCAGGCTCGGTTGTAGTGCCCGATTTCGATATCACACAAATAGCATATTCTCGATCGGCCAACAACTCTCGCAACTCACTATGATAGTCCTCACCAATATTCTGACCAGCAAAAATAATATGCGGATTTTTACTACCCTTCAAGTGAGAAAAAGAATCAGTCAACGCATCAACAACAGCCTTTGCGCCCAAATAAGAACCACCAATACCAACAACAACTAAAATCTCAATCTTCTTATCTCGCAACAACTTTGCCGTTGCCTCAATCTCTTCTAAATTAGCCTCTGTAATCGACGATGGCAAATTAACCCATCCTAAAAAATCATTCCCCTTACCCGATTTATCATGCAAAGCCTTCAACTTACTATCTGCCAACTTCGCTTGCGCATTAATTTGATCTTGCGACACAAATCCAAGCACACTTTTGTAATCTAATTTAATCTTTTCCATGCCTAATCACTCTTTTATCGTAATTTTTTTGTTAGTTCTATTGCCTCCTTTGCCGCACTTGCACCACCATACAACACATTATAAACCATGCTGCAAATAGGCAAATTCACCTTTAAATCCTCATTAATCTCATGCAAACACTTCGACGCATAATAACCCTCAGCAACCATGTGCATTTCAAGCTGAGCCGTACGAATCGTGTAACCCTTGCCAATCATAGTGCCAAATGTCCTATTCCTCGAAAACTGCGAATAGGCAGTCACCAACAAATCGCCCAAATAAACCGAACTCACCATGTCGCGCTCCATCGGACGAACCTTATCAATAAACCGCTGAATCTCCTGAGCCGCATTAGAAACCAACACAGCCTGAAAATTATCGCCATAACGCAAACCATTCATAATGCCCGAAGCAATAGCGATAATATTCTTCAAAACCGATGCATATTCAGCACCCCAAATATCATCGCACACATTCACGCGAATAAACGAACATTGCAACAAATCAGCAACATAACGTGCACGCGGAATATCCGGACCAGCAATCGTGAGATACGACAAACGCTCTAAAGCAACCTCCTCCGCATGACACGGACCAGCCACCACACTCATTCGTTCAAACGTTACACCAAACTTATTATGCAAATACTGACAAATCACCTCATTCGTTTCAGGAACAATTCCCTTCACCGCCGAAACAATATACTTATTAGCCAGAGAAACCGTAACATTCTCCAACATGGCATTCAAAAACGCCGATGGAATAGCAATGAAAATAATATCATTATCCTCAATCACCCGATTAATATCATTGTAAAACTTAATCCGATCTAACTCAAACTCAACACCACGCATGTAACGAGGATTATGACCATACTTCTGAAAATCCTCAATAGTTTCCGGACGCCTGAAATACCACGAAATTGTATCGGTATTACACAAAATAATCTTCGCCAAAGCCGTTGCCCAACTTCCGCTTCCAATCATCGCCACCTTTGAATCTTTATGAATACTCATAATTAAAACATTAGTTCAACCAATTTTTCACCTCATCAGCCGATGGATTCATCAAGCCCAACTTATTCTTCTTATTATAACCACACAATTCATTAAACAACTTCCCCGCCGAAGCCTCCTTCAACATCGAAACCTTCTTATAACCCAACTTCCGAAGCACCTCAATCCACTCCACCGGAACACCCACCTGCTCATAAGCCTCATTCGAATCGAAACGCTCCTTCTTCTCCGGCTTCATCTGCGGAAAAAACAACACATCTTGAATCGACTGCTCACCAGTCATGAACATCGTCAAACGATCAATACCAATACCCATGCCCGAAGTCGGAGGCATGCCATATTCCAACGCACGCAAGAAATCCTGATCAATAAACATCGCCTCATCATCGCCCTTCTCCGAAAGACGCATTTGCTCCTCAAATCGCTCACGCTGGTCAATCGGGTCATTCAACTCCGAATAGGCATTGGCCAACTCCTTACCACAAACCATCAACTCAAAGCGCTCCGTCAACTCCGGATTACTCCGATGCTTCTTCGTTAATGGCGACATCTCAACCGGATAATCAATAATAAATGTCGGCTGAATATAATTCCCCTCACACTTCTCACCAAAAATCTCATCAATCAACTTCCCTTTGCCCATCGTCTCATTAACCTCAATGCCCAGCGAATTACAAATATCGCGCAACTCAAGCTCCGACTTCCCCTCCACATCAAAACCCGTGTGCTCCTTAATTGCACCACACATCGTTACCCTCGGAAAAGGAGCCTTATAATCAATCACATGCTCACCAACCCTCACCTTAGTCGTGCCATGAAGTGCCAAAGCAACACGCTCAAGCATCTGCTCCGTGAAACGCATCATCCAGTGATAATCCTTGTAAGCCACATAAATTTCCATCACCGTAAACTCCGGATTGTGCGTCCTATCCATCCCCTCATTCCGAAAATCCTTCGCAAACTCATAAACACCATCAAAACCACCAACAATCAATCGCTTCAAATAAAGCTCATTAGCAATACGCATATAAAGCGGAATATCGAGCGCATTGTGGTGCGTAATGAACGGACGAGCAGTTGCCCCTCCCGGAATCGATTGCAAAATCGGAGTCTCAACCTCCAAATAACCATGCTCATTAAACATCGTGCGCATCGTGTTAATAATCTTCGTGCGCTTTATAAACGTATCCTTAACTTGCGGATTTACAATCAAATCAACATAACGCTGACGATAACGCATCTCCGGGTCGGTAAACGCATCAAACATCACCCCATCCTTCTCCTTAACAATCGGTAGCGGTCGCAACGACTTGCTCAAAACCGTCAATTCCTTCACATGAACCGACGTCTCCCCCACTTGAGTCTTAAACACAAAACCCTTAATACCAACAATATCGCCAATATCTAGCAACCTCTTAAAAACCTCATTATACAAATCCTTATTCTCCCCCTCACAAATCTCATCACGACTAATATAAATCTGAATCCTACCCGAATCATCCTGCAACTCCGCAAACGACGCCTTACCCATAATCCGTCGGCTCATCAACCTCCCCGCCATCACAACCTCCTGAAAATTACCCTCCCCCTCACTATATTTTTCCTTTACCTCAGCAGCCTTCGCATTCACTAAAAATTCTGCCGCCGGATAAGCCTCAATACCCAATTCACGCAACTTCGCTAGCGAACTTCTTCTAATTCCTTCTTGCTCGCTCAATTCTGATAAATCCATCGTTTCTTAATTATTTTGCCGCAAAGATACACTTTAATTTGCAATCAACGACCAAATGCTTCACACTTTTTTCAACCCTCAAAAAAACCATCAATTCTTTTATTTGGGCGCGTGCCTCCTTGCCGCATTCCATCGCTTGGCACCAGGCTTTCCGTTCCAATCTTTTGCTTCGTTCCTCCGCAAAAGGATTTCCACTACAATCCTTCGCGCGGCTGCGCAAACCAACAAGTCGCTCGAAACATTTGAAAACCTTAGCATGCAAGCAAGTCCGAAGGACTTAAAGAGAGCAGCATAGTGCATCGCACTATGAACACAAAGCACCCCAACCCTAAGCGCCGATAGGTGCGAAAGACAAACTCCCATCATCATTTCCAAACATATCGCACATCAATTTGGCAAGTGCTATTTTCCGCGACAAGGCACACCATATATGAATGTGGTCTTTATGTTCTCTTTCGCACCTGTCGGCGCTTTGTTGCTGCTTGTCCGTTTACATAGTGCGATGCACTATGCTGCTATCTTCAAGCCCTATCGGGCTTATCCTGCGCAAAACTTCAAAACATCATCAAATTATACAAAACATGCAACCATGTAATCATCCCGAATGGCAATCCGAAACGGCGGATAGCCGTAACGTAGAGACGCATTACATGCGTCTCCGTGCGCGAATGTGGTTCGGGTGTGTTGGGATTGATTTAAATTCGGTGCGATATTATAAATACGAATTTCATGGTGTCGTACTAACGGCACTATGATTAGTTTCGCATTGTATCCCCACAATGAATTGTGGGGAAAATGATCCGTCGTCGCGCTGCGACTAGAACGGAACGCCCTTTTTCGGGCGTGTTGGATTAAGACCGTGCAACGGTCTTCGCATGATGTGATTTCCACATGGCAACACAACTAGCCCAATAAAGGCGTTCGAACTATCGCATATCAACAAAGAATGAAAAAAATGGAATTAAAAGAAGAAGCCGACATATGCAACTGCATGAGCATCTTCTTTAAAGTAGAACTTATATTCAAGCCCAATATTTAAATGACGATGCATTTTGATACCTGCTCGAAACGATGGAGCAATATATGAGCGTGCATTCCCATCACCGGAGACACACCCAAGTGTAGTGCCTATATAGGGTGTTGTCTTACCTTGTCTCTTGAAATTATAATCTCCTACTAGCGAAAAATTAAAAATTTCATTGGAAGCATGGTTATTATTGTATTTTGTGTAGATATAAGATTCTGCTATTTGCAATCCTACGCTAAATGGAGCGTTTTTTAAATTATAACGGTATTCCATTCGCCAGTATAAACCTCCAGATTGGTTATATTTCACTGTATGATAATGCTGATCTAAGTACGATAGGTAGGTCTCGTAAATAGAATTAGGGAGAAAAGAACCTCCAATGGCAAATTCGATATCACTGTGCTGAAACTTTACTTCTTTTTCTTGTGCGCTTAATTGAAGCACTAAGGCAAGCATTAAGACTAGCGTTAATTTAATTTGTTTCATAATTAGTTTTTAATGAGTTTAACTCCTTTCCAAGTTGTTCCTATTCGTCCGGCCACATAGGTTGATGCATATACTAACGTTGGCGATGAAGGGATATGAGATGGTTGACCAACAAGGTCAGCGTAATCCTTTATTGATGAAAATGAATTGCTGCTGCTTACATTAACAAGTAGTCTAAAATCAGAACTAATTACTTCTCGGTATTTCTCGAGGTTTTCTTTACTCTTATTATCTGAAAATGAAACAACATAAGCCTCTTTGTGCTGTTCAAAAACAATAACATCTAATAATGATTTGTCAATACTTAGATTTTTTTCATCTTTTAAAAATGCTCGAACAGCACTTTGTCCTTCTTTGATAGCTCGTAAAAGTTCTGAATCATACTTTACACCACGAATAACTGTAACGTCGCATGATTGACCTACAACGGGAGAATATCCGCGATAAGATCCTACTTTTTGGGGAGTTGTTGTTTCAGTCCCTGCAACATCGCCATATTTCATTACAATAGCATCGAAACCCATAGCTATCTCATCGCCTTTTGTTCCACTCCAACCAATCCAATTCTTTTTCTGAATCTCGCCCAAAACACCTGTTTCTTGATAAAACTGATAATTGTAATAATACAACTTGCATTTTATACGCCTTGTAGAACTAAAAGTAGACGTGTGCGCAATGTTTCTACCTATGGCAGATTGAATCCAACCGCCAACAATAGTTTTTGCATCTGTATAATATGTTGGAAAGCTACTCACCGGAATATCTCGAGTACTCATTGTGTAATTTTCTTCTTCGGTAAAGTTTTCATCGGCTTCAAATGTTTTGTGAAGAAATAGACCATCTGAAACTTCATAGATACCATTGGAAATTTCGCTTCCCTCCGTTGTAGCTAATTCTTCAAAGTTATCCAAAATAAATGCGTCTTGATTTTTATGGTAAAAGAATGTTCCTTTTTCTGTAATACGATAGATGGTATCCCCAATTAAAATTTCAGCTTGAAAATTTAACAGCTCTGCTAAATCTTCATTAGGAATTAATTCAGAATAATTGTTTAAATCATAGAATCTCTGAGTTGATTCAGATTCGTCAATATTATCGCTTTTTGTGTTCATTTCATTGTTGCATTCCGACAATAAACTAACGAATTGCACAGGTTTAATATAGCTTGCAGTACTTTTTTTAGAGATTCCAGAGCTGCCTGAAAGTATCAATGCTAAGTCATTTTTTGAACTTACATGAATCATTCTATTTTCCACGGCACCATTTTCAATAGTTTCCCTTGAATTGGCTAGTTCTCCTTCATCTAAATCTTCTTTACTACACCCCACAAATCCTAAAACGGTAACGAACAGAATGGCAAAACTTAACTTAGCTAGCTGATTGATTGATTGATTGATTGATTGATTGATTGATTGATTGATTGATTGATTGATTGATTGATTGATTTAAAAAAACTCATAATTTTAATTATTGTGCAAGCAAAAAAGGTAATAAGTTTCCATGCTTGCGGTTTTGTTTTTTTGAAGCTCCGTTTTCACCTAGTTTCGAAAGGCAAGGGTGGAGATTCATTTTCCCTTTTCGTTCGTAATCATCTACTGAGCTTTAATAATTACGGAAAGTTTCAGGCTGTTTGTTGTGATGTGCGTGTTAGGTTAATGTTAAACAAACTACTCTTAATTGCGGTGCAATTGTACGAAGAAATTTTCGAATCAGCACTTGACAAAAATCAATAAATATACTTTGCATAAAAAATAATTATTTTCATCTGTTTATAATTTAGTCTTTAGTTGTCAGATGTAACTCGCCATTATAGTCATGCTCGTGTGTGAGATTCCTAAGCTCATGGCTCGTTTCATGTGCAAATTGAAAATTTGGCTAGCTGAAAAGCTCAGGTAATTTTGGCTTGCTAGAACTGCTGTCAAGTAAATTATGAACCTTGCTTTTACCAAATTTCAATCATGGAAACAAGTAGGGAGTGCATTGTGAGAAAAACAGAAGCTTGGGTTTAAACGTAATGTATGCGACTTCAATTAAATGTAAAATGCTCCGGTGACCATGTTACAAGCACCAAAATATTTCCGCTTCTATTTTCGAATTAGTGTAATTTATTCATAGAAGATTTAGAGGGCATCACAGAAATCAGATGCCCTCACTTTGCTATTTTAAATGCTCTTCGGTTATGGTGAAAGTCCATGTGTAATTATTCCAATCGGCACTCTGTGCTGCTTTTTCAAATTGCCATGCGTCTTCATAGAAAAAATTCAATTCAGAATTATTTGCCATGCGACTACTCCAACTTATTTGTTTATTACCAGCCGATATTACCACCGAATCCATAATACTATTAATTTCATCAAACACGATTACTCTCTCTTCATCAATTTCATATTCAAACAGATTGCAAGTTGCACCCTTTTTGAGTTTTTCATCTTTAACAAGTTTCCCATTTTGAAATATGCGATAGTTATATTCAATTTGACTACCGTTTTTTATTTTCCAGTAGGCTTTGTGCCCAGCAAATGGAATCGGCTTACAGGATACTAAAAGAAGTAGAACTGTAATTAAAATATAGTTTTTCATATCTAATTTTTATTTTTTTTAGTTTCAACTTGCTATAAACATATATAGCAAGTTAAACAAGCACTAATTTACTTATTGTGTCAATGCATTATTACTCATTATTTTCCCAGCATAATTATTCTACAGAAATGTTTCAATAAGGAGCAAACCTTTGAAATCTATTTCACAACCGTTCCGATTGCATTCTGAAAACGTAAATTCACATGCATTTTCTTGAAAAATTTATTGTCGGATTTGTCGGAATTGCGATAGAACAAAGCTATTGAATTTTAGGGAGAACCGAATGATTTAAAGTGCTATCAACAAAAGCTTGATCAATGTTGAAAGTCCAAATATACTTAAAGTAACCGTCGCTATCTTCTTCTTTCTCTAATGTCCAGCTATTTTCATTAAAAAAATCAAGTCCAAATTGTAAATGTTCAGGAGTTATTATATAATTTCCTGTGGTGTCGGTTATTGTGCTCCAAGATGCATAACTATCTTTAAATTGCACTCTGAAATAATTCACTATCAGCTTAATATCATCGAAGGAAATAACACGCTCTTCTTCTGCTGTTCTATAATTGAATAATTCTTTATCGGACGTTAAATAATTGAGCATTATTTCGCCCTCCCAAACAAGGTTTTCATTGAATCTGGCATCGAATATTATGTCGCAATCGCTATTGTTTTGCAGGCGCCAAAATGCTTGATGAACTGGCTCTTCCTCAAATTGCCAACATGAAGAGAAAAGAAATACAGTTGCAATTATTAGTAAATACTTTTTCATAGATCATTATTTAATGATGAAATTCCATTTGATGTTGCTTCCAGCTGGGCAGTTTGTGTGGTTTTTTGCCAGCTTATTGAATTGAAAAACTGGTTTCTCAATGCAGTGATTTCTGAACCATTCCATTTTGTATTATTTAAATCCATACTTCTCGAATTTATTATTGATTTTATCTTTAAGACTAGGATGATTTGTCACCATTTTATTTCTCAAATCCAAATGTGAACGTACACTTGATGTCATACAGTCATGAATTTGTTTTATGGATAGTATCTTTTCATGATATAGCTCAGAGATTATTTGAGGTTTAAACCAATTGGTGTGCCCATGAGTAGTTACGCTGCCATACTTTGTTTTCTCCTGTATACTTCCAATTGCATATCCCCACATTTCGCCAACGCCACACACGCCTGAGTTTCTATCGGAAGTATTTCCGTAGTTTTTGTAAGTAATGATGTAGCTCACATAGTCTGCCCAAAATTGTTGCCCTGCTTTCACAAAATGGCTCGCATGAGCTAGTTCGTGATTAACTGTATTGTATATTTCTTTTGTATTACTCCCTTTGCAACCTATTGTAATATCGGGCATTAATGGCTGAAACCACATAAGTATAGAATTAGTCGCAAAATTCAAGAAAAAATTGAAGAAATTAGCAACTCCATTGTTGGTTTTAAAACCATACATGGCATGTAATTTGTTGAACATAGGAGCACATGAAGCATTTTCAAAGTGTCTGAAAACCCATATCTTTAGCGAGCTAGGAGGTGTGCTAATTCCTTCTTTATTGCAAAAGTTATAGTAGTCGTAGGCTGCATTGTTCACGGCACACCAATCCCAAGATGTCGAGTTTTTATATAAATCTCTACTATGCCCTTTTTTGTCGTGCCAGCCCATGTTGTAGTTTGCTTTTGCAAGCGGCCCCCAGTTGCCATATATTTCAAATCCTTTGGCATTATCGAAAACGATGGCATAGTGCGGACCTATACCAAATTTACTATCCATTGAATAATGGCCATTAGCGTCGGTAAACGAGGTTGACCATTTTACAAAATTGTGACAACGTATTTTTACCCCTTTTACTCCTACTAACGTATTTAAGATGTCATCATACATACGTATTGTTCCTGAAGGGTAATATCTCTTCTTTGTTGTCATTTCATTGCTAACGGTGTCTATAACACCTGCAATTTGAAAAGCTATTTTCTCAATATCAACAGCTGAAAATTTACTTTCCATTGACTCTTCACTATATTCTTCAGCACCTTCATAATCCGTATCTTCGGGAATAAAACACTCTTGAAGTATTTCGTAGGTAATATGTTCTGGAAATTGGAAAGTAGGTTCTACAGTGGTGTATTGCCAAGTAATTTTGTTTTCGGGAATTTCGGGATCATGATAAGAACCACCTTCCTCTAAAATTTCGTAATCTAGAGGGAAATTGAAAAGTTCCAAATCTAACTGCTCATCAAGTATCCTATACTCGGTGCTATCTTTAGGCAGAAATCGCACATATAAATGTGTAGTTTCTATTACGATGCCTGTTTTAGATGCCATGCCTAATGCCTGAAGTTCTTGTAATGCTTTTTGCATGTTTTCAACTGAGTAAGGGTTCTCTAGCTGTTTCCCTAAAACCATCATTCCATCAGCGGTTTCGGTTCCAAGAGTGTCGTCGTTTACACCTAAATCATTTTCCTCACTACACCCCACAAATCCTAAAAAGGCAATGAACAGAATGGCAAAGCTTAACTTAGCTGATTGATTGATTGATTTAAAATAATTCATAGTTTTAATTATTGTGCAAGCAAAAAAGGTAATTAGTTTCCTTGCTTGCGGTTTTGTTTTTTTGAACCTCCGTTTTTACATTGTTTGACATGCAGGGGTGGAGTTTAATTTTCCCAATTTTTTTGTTTGCAATTATTTACTCTGCTTTGATAATTGCGGAAAGTTTCAGGCTGTTTGTCGTGATGTGCGTGTTAGGTTAATGTTAAACAAACTACTCTTAATTGTGGTGCAATTGTACGAATAAATTTTCGAATTAGCAATTGATAAAAATCAATAAATATACTTTGTATAAAAAATAATTATTTTCATGCATAAACGGTTCAACTGTTGCGCCTCTACGGCACGCTGAT
>JBKEAC010000169.1:0-11507 GCA_047971925.1 Mangrovibacterium sp. | reverse complement strand
CATTCAATCGGGAAGTGTCAATGCCATATTCCTTACCCCCCATGAGCGATTCACCACTCAATTTCAATAACACTCGTTTATATTTTGCCATATTCTATATATTAATTTGATTTTGAAATATCATATCTAATGAAGCAAAAATAAGAAAAACGATTTAACTTTAAAAGTATTTTAGTAAGATATATTCAGAAAAAAGCAGTCCTTTCGAACTGCTTTATTGTGAAAGAAAAGTTATTGCACTTTTATAATCAAAGCTAAGGTCTTGGTACATTCATCGCTCCATATCCACGATGATTACTCTGCTTAACACCTTGATGAGTCTTTCCTTCTTGAAAAGCAATCGCCTTTGCTTGTTTCATTCGATATGCAACTTTTTCTGTATCTGACAAAACAGTTAACATCTCATAAAACTCATCGATTTTCAAGTCGCATAGTTGCTTTTTAATTTCATTACGCTCAGCAATCATTTCATTCATTTTCTGTTCAGAAAAAGCCGATTGCATCAATTCATCATGCAAGGCAAGATACTTAGTTTTTACAGCCTTCACCTCCGAACTTTCTCGCATTTCAGATGGAACCTTATCCTCAAACTCATGATTTCTTCCAACTTGTGGAGTTGGACCTGTTTTAGCATCAATATCATGCTTTTCAGACAACATTCGATGATCATCTAACGGCTGATGTTTACGTTCATCGCTAGGAAACTGATGATACCTATGTGCTTTGGTTGCTTGCATAAAATCAGGAGAGGAATGCCCTATTTCGTTTCGTATTTCCATTTTATCTTTAAACAGCTCCGACTCAAGTTCAATTATTTTCTCAACTTTTGATTTTGCTTTTGACTCATTATTTTTATCTTCCAACAAAACCACATATAAATTCGCTCGCTCTTGAGCTATTTTCAACTGCAACTCCATTTGCTGTATTCGATATGTCTCTTTCATTTTTGTCTGAAGCTCTGGTGAAAACTTTCCTATTTTCGCAGATTCATCTTGAGCAAAAGCCGCAAACTCGAAGCCAAACAAGAAAGCAACAAGCCCTAAAATTTTAATTTTGTTATTTCTAATCATTGCCTTACATTTAAATTATTCAATTATATTAATCTACATCTTATCCTTTAGAATAACATCAACTTCAAATAGTTTAATGGCTTAGATATTTTTTAAAAAACTTACAAGTTCTTCATCACATGTTCTTCACTCCGATTAACATTTCACAGCTGTCTGCTTCGTTCAACTCCCACGCAAAATATGAAAGAATAAAATAAGGGGCTTAATCAACATGGGTGAGTAAAAACAATTCACTTTTACCTCTCAAACTTACTAAAAATCAGTTCACAAATATTATATTTGCAGACGTTTAATTTAATTAAAATAGCTATGTCAGAAAAAACAAAATTTTCACAAGCGTTTTGGGTTGCCAATTTCGCTGAACTTTTAGAACGTGCAGCCTACTATGGTGTGTTCATCGTGATCACTCTCTACCTGTCAAACATATTGGCATTCTCCGATTTCCAAGCTGCAACTATAGCTGGAACTTTTTCCGCTCTACTCTACTTCTTGCCAACATTTGCAGGTGCTATTGCCGACAAAATAGGATTTAAACAATCGCTCATTATTGCTTTTGCTCTACTCACTATTGGATACCTCGGATTAGCTGTTTTCCCTAGCATGCTCGAATCAATTGGGTTGGTGAACTATGATCGTAAAGCTACATTTACTGGAATTGAAAACTCAAATCTGCGATACACCATCATTCCAATTATGGCATTGATTATCATTGGTGGAAGTTTCATTAAATCGGTAATTACCGGAACAGTTTCGCGCGAAACAACTACAAGCAATCGCGCGCAAGGTTTTTCTATTTTCTACACCATTGTAAACATTGGCGCATTCTCGGGTAAAACTATTGTGAAACCTCTGCGCGATGCCATGGGCGACATGGGATATATTAATATCAGCTATTTCTCGGCTGCCATGACATTCCTTGCACTTCTTGCTGTTTTCTTTTTCTTTAAACCAATTATTCAAGACCAAGAGGGAAAGAAATTTTCAGAAATATGGCAAGCGTTCATTCGTGTGCTCACCAATGCGCGTTTAATTATTTTGATTCTCATCATCACCGGATTCTGGCTTGTGCAGCACCAGCTTTATGCAACCATGCCGAAATATGTGTTGCGAATGGCTGGCGAAGGAGCCTCTCCGGAGTGGTATGCCAATGTGAACCCGCTCATTGTGTTCAGCACCGTTGCGCTCATTACTTCTTTAATGAAGAAAAAAACCGCTCTATTTTCAATGACAATTGGCATGTTCATCATGCCGATATCGGCTATTTGCATGGCTGCTGGAAATCTTTTCCCAAGCGATGCTGTGTTGCCATTCGGATTGCACCCCATTGCTTTCATGATGATTGTTGGAATTGCCTTTCAAGGTCTGGCTGAATCATTCATTTCTCCTCGATTCTTAGAATACTTCTCCCTGCAAGCCCCTAAAGGCGAAGAAGGATTATATCTTGGTTTTAGCCACCTTCACTCATTCCTATCGAGTTTAATCGGATTCATCATGTCGGGATTTTTACTTGAAAGCTACTGCCCCGACCCGAACATTTACGGAGGAAGAACTGCCGAATGGGCAGAAGCATCGGCTCATGCGCACTACATTTGGTATTATTTCGGTGCCATTGCCTTAATTTCTGCCATATCACTAATCATTTATGGCATTGTGGTGAGAAGAATTGATCAAAAGATTACAACATAATAAAAAAGACACGATAGTTTGCTCCATGCTAGCTATCGTTTTACATTAAATTACAAGAACAAAAAAGTAAAACATGAAGGTTTTTAAGTTTGGAGGAACATCGGTTGGAAGCGTTGAAAACATGAACGCTGTGATGAATTTAGTAACCGATGGCGAACAAAAAATAATTGTTCTTTCTGCCATGTCGGGCACAACAAATGCTTTGGTAGAAATTGCCAATTATCTGAGCAATAAAAATAAAGAAGCTGCAGCAACTAAAATTGCAGCTTTAGAAAGCACTTACGCTCAAGTGATAAACAAATTGCTTTCTGGCGAATATAAGAAAGCTGCTGAGCTTGCAACGCGTGAGGCATTCAACACACTGAGAAATCATACCGCTGGTGAATTTAACTCTACAGTGGGTTCTCGTGAAATACTGGCTCAAGGTGAATTAATTTCAACTGCGCTTTTCTCTCAACTCATGTTAGCCAACGGACATAGCACGAAGCTTATTCCGGCTCTCGATTTCATGCGAATCGACGAAGAAAAATCGGCTAATGCCCACATTATTTCTCCGCTTCTAAAAGAAACAATCAGCAAAGCGGGACAGGCCGACTACTACATTACTCAAGGTTTCATTTGCCGAAATCATCTTGATGAAATCGACAATTTGCAGCGTGGCGGATCCGACTATACGGCATCGCTTGTGGGTGCGGCTATTGAAAGTGAAGAGGTGCAAATTTGGACTGACATCGACGGCTTTCACAACAACGACCCTCGATTTGTAGAAGGAACGAAGAAAGTGGAACAACTTTCATTCAATGAAGCTGCCGAACTTGCTTATTTCGGAGCTAAGATTCTTCACCCTCAAACAGTGTTGCCTGCTAAACTTCACAACATTCCAGTGCGATTGAAAAACACCATGAACCCTAGCGATAGCGGCACAATCATCACCCGTGAATCAAGTGGCTCTGGAATTAAAGCAGTAGCAGCAAAAGATGGCATTATTGCTATCAAAATTCGATCTTACCGCATGTTGATGGCCTATGGTTTCATGCGAACTATTTTCGAAATTTTCGAAAAGCACAAAACACCGGTCGATATGGTTACAACATCTGAGGTTGCCGTGTCTTTAACCATCGACAACACGGCCAATCTGAATGATATTATTGAAGAATTGAAGCATTTTGCAGAAGTGGAAGTTGACTACAACATGAGTATTGTGTGCATTGTGGGCGATATTATTTCGGAAGAGAACCACTTCGCTTCAAAAGTGTTCACTGCTCTTGAAAACATTCCTGTTCGCATGATTTCTTACGGTGGTAGCCGTCATAACATTTCTGTTTTAGTTTCAACCGACAATAAGAAATGTACATTGCAAGCTATAAGCGATAAAGTTTTGAATCAAGATTAGTCGTTATTGATCACCACATGCTATAAAAAAAATCTTCAACAATTGCTGTTGAAGATTTTTTTTATGCCTACCCCACGATTCATTAACGAGGGAAGTTTATATAATCCACGGGCTCCATCCGTTTTAAATAGCCCGTGCTTCCAAAGTGTCGTCGCATTCCGAGAGCAATTGTGCTAAACTTTTATTAAAGACCGGATGCACAAAATCGGGAGCTATTTCAACCATCGGTTTAAGCACGAAATTACGATCAATCATGCGAGGATGTGGCAATTGCAAGTTTTCCTCATCGAGCACCCGATCATCATAGAATAGCAAATCAATGTCGATGGTTCGCGAGGCATAACGCTCCACACCGCGTTCTCTTCCCAATTCAATTTCAATCGCTTTTGTTGCAACAAGCACCTCTTGCGGGTCTTTATCGGTTTGAATCACCAACACTTGATTCCAAAAAAACTCATCTGCCTCAAATCCCCAAGGTTCAGTTTCAAAAATCGACGAACAATCGATGAGCTCTCCCAGTTCTTCTGTCAAACGAATAATCGCACGACTAAAAATTGCTTTTTTATCGCCCAAATTACCGCCAAGCAGCAAATATAACACATGCATTATTCCTTATCCTTCCAATCTTTATTCTCTTTAATCAACGCCTCCAACTCTTCAACGGCATTTTCATAAGGAATATGTCGCTTCATGAGTTTCTGTCCTTTGTAAAGATTTATTTTCTGAATTCCAGCTCCCACAAATCCATAATCCACATCGCCCATTTCACCCGGACCATTCACAATGCAACCCATCACACCGATTTTCAGATGCTTTAAGTGCTTGAAGTGTTCCTTTATTTGCCGTGTTGTTTCTTGCAAATTGAAGAGTGTTCGTCCACAACCCGGACAACTAATGAATTCCGTTTTTGAAACTCGCATGCGTGCCGCCTGAAGCAAAGAGAAACTCAACTCTTTTAAATCGGTCATCGTAGCAACATCGCCACTATTAGTAATACAAAGCCCATCGCCATAACCATCGAGCAGCAAGCCTCCCAAATCAACAGCCGCTTTAATTTGCAAATCTTCTAAATTATGCTCGTCATAACTGCGCATTAAAACAATAGGAACTTGCCAAATGTGCGATTCTAAAGTCATGAAGAAAGCACGCATTTCTGCCAAAGGATTCTTGTTAAAGCTTTCAAGCAAAATAACTGTTTTGCGTGTTTGCTTCAACTTAGTCATGATTTCAGGATTCTTATTCAAGAATTTATCAAACTCTTGCTTATTCGTTTTAATGAATTTCATTTGCCCCCAATGATTACCTGCAAACAGATATTCTTCGATTGACAAAATGGGGTATGAATTTCCTTCTATATCTAAAATATGATCATCTTTCAAGAAATAATCGGGCACCTGATTTGTGCGTAGTGGCAGGATTTCCGAAAGATTTCTCGCTCCTAAATTAGCAATCACAACAGGCACTTGGTCGCCACCCATTTTCATCACGGGTCGTGTTTCACGCTTTTCATATTCAAACGGATTGCCTTGCGCAAACAAAGGTGCTTTAATCGCTTCATGTCCTCGATAAGAAACAATGTGCTGAATAATCTTCTTTGCCACAGGCACTTCGCGAGCAGGATCTTCTGTTAAGGAAACACGAATAGTATCTCCAATGCCATCGGCAAGAAGTGCTCCGATGCCAACAGCCGATTTTATACGACCATCTTCGCCCTCGCCAGCTTCGGTAACACCCAAATGAAATGGGAATTCCATTTCTTCCACTCGCATGCGTTTATTTAGCAAACGGGCGGTGTAGACCATAGTTCGTGCATTGCTCGATTTTATAGAGACCACCACATTATTAAAATCTACTTTCTTGCAAATGCGAAGAAATTCCATCACCGATTCACTAATTCCGGCAGCAGTATCGCCATATCGGCTCATGATGCGATCGGATAGCGAACCCTGATTAGCTCCGATTCGCAAAGCGGTGTTCGTTGCCTTTAATTCCTCTAAAAATGGAATAAATAGTTTTTCAATTTTTTCCAGTTCATCTTTATATTCCTCATCGGAATAAATGTGATGTTCAAAGGTTGCTCTTCCATCATAGAAATTACCAGGATTAACACGCACTTTATCGACATACTTTGCCGCTATCAAGCCCAAAGCAGGCGTAAAGTGAATGTCGGCAACTAAAGGAGTGCTGTAGCCTCGTTTGAGCAATTCTTCTTTAATATTTTTCAAATTTTCCGCATCGGTTTTGCTTTTCACGGTAAGGCGAACCAAATCGCCTCCAGCTTTAACAATACGAATAATCTGATCAACACAAGCATCGGTGTCGCTGGTGTCGGTGTCGGTCATTGATTGAACTCGAATAGGCTTCGAACTTCCTAAAATGAGTTCCCCAATTTGAACTTGAGTTGTTTTTTGTCGTTGATATTTAGTTAAATCCTCAACGTATTTGAAATTTTTATCTTCCATTTCAATTGTGTGCTTTCTATTGCTCTCCATGCAAAATTAAGTTAAAGTTAACAAGTACGAAAATCTTTATCGAAATATTTTTTATCTGCGCCTAAATATTTAAGCACTTTAAGAACAATTCTGATACAAATAAGTTTTATAACATACTACTAACCAAAGCTAAATGCACGATCTTTTTTATTTTCACTAACGCATGTTTTTTTTCAACAGTTTTTCGTTTTTACCTGAAAAACACATCGCTTTTCGCATAAGACATACTTATACCGCTTGTTTAAGCAATGCCATTTAAGCACGAAAAGCTTCAATAATTTAAAGGAGCATCTCTCCGTTTCAGAAATTTGCTTTTTCAACCTGCAACACCCGAACCATTGTAGGCTGAATGGTGTTATCCTTGCCCTCGCCATCAATTTGTGAAACTTCTTGAACAAAGATGTGTAGTTTTCCTTGCTCTCTCCACAAATCTAAGTCGATGTTGGGTTCCCACTCTCCCACCGGCGTTTCGGTGAGCTTGCTGATTTGCCATTTTTTCTTTGTCCAACGATAGCTTGCCATGCTCACCAAGTTCGATTGGTCTTCATCGCGAAAAATGACATGTATATTTTTTCCCACAATGATTTCGGGACGAGAAATAGGTATCCGCTTTGTGCCTCCTCCTGCCAAAGAAAAATCGCGATGGCGCATGGCGGTATCAATCAATTTCCACTTGCCATTAGCTAAATATACCACTTTATATTGTGTGATTCCATCGGCATTCCAATAATTAGCTATATAAGGATTTCCATGCGCATCGGTTGTCATGGCGGTTTGATTCATCAGGTTTGAATTCTGAGGAACCCTCCATGCTATTTCGGCACTTTCCTGCGTAATGGGCAATTCATAAATCTCATTTTTCGAGTTTTTCCAGCTTTTCCCGCCATCGGGTGAATAAGCATAACAAATATCATGATTTGTTTCCACCAACCACGACTCACGCCATGTCCACGATAAATGAAGATTTCCTTTTTTATCGGCGCACATTTGCCAATAGGCATTTCGCCGCCCCTCGCCATCAATCAAATTAGCATGTAGTTGCTGCCATTGCTGCAATTCTGTTGTATAATAATTCAGCACCATGTTGCCTTTGCCTGAACCGCCATCGCGGTAGCAAAAAATCAAATCGCCATTTGCCAAGCGGAAAAACTCCGGATAAGTAACTGCTCCTTCGTGCGCTCCTGTCATAATGGTTTCTTCGTGAAATTCCATGCTCAATGGGGCTTTACTTCGTGCATAGTGCAACTGATTGTTATGATGATCCCAACTCAAATGCAAAAAGCCCTGCCCATCGATTGCTATCGAAATACTGTTGTGTGCATCGCTTGCATTTCCTTTAAATGAGGTGGTTTTCAACTCCCAATCTTCATCGCTCAATTTTCGCTTCCCAACCACCACTCGCGCTTGCTCATCGTAGAACGCCACAAACTGATAATTGCCAAAGCTCGTCAGGGCATTTTTTCTAAACTTCACCACATTCACCGAATTCGAACTCCATCCCTTGCCCACTTGAACCTCTTTCACTTGTGCGGCTAACGACAAAGAGAGAAAAGCAACTAATGCCAAACTCAAAATAAATCTCATATCTCTAAAACATTAATACCAAACGGCTCAGCTTGCTTCACAGGGCTTCACCATCTGACTTATTTTTAATCCTTTTTCTTCATTTTCCATCAACAATGCCCACCCATCGCAACGCAACTCGTGGGAAATAGATCATTTTTCCGGCTAAAATTAGTGTAAATAATTAAAAATATCAAGCGTTTTTATTTTCTAAGTGATATAACACGGTGCTAAGCGCAGAAAAAACCCTCTTACATCGCTTTTCCAACTGCTTGGGAATGCCAGCGCACAAGAACATTTGCGTTTCTCCCACGGGAAAATCATCAGCGCACTACTTACATCGCTTTCCTAACTGCTTAGGAAGGTCAGCGCGCTACTTACATTGCTTTCCTAACAACTTAGGAACGCCAGCGCACTACTTACATTGCTTTCCTAACTGCTTAGGAACGTCAGCGCACAAGAACATATGCATTCCTAACTACTTAGGAACGCAATTGCACGACTCCTTTGGCATTCCTAACTACTTAGGAATGCATCTGCACGACTCCTTTGGCGTTTCTAACTACTTAGGAATGCATCTGCACGACTCCTTTGGCATTCCTAACTACTTAGGAATGCATCTGCACGACTCCTTTGGCGTTTCTAACTACTTAGGAACGCATCTGCACAAGTGCAATGGCGTTCCTCCGCAGTTCGGAAAGCATGAAATTTGCTGTTTCAAACGACTAAAAGCTCAAAATTTGGCTAGTTACTTGCACTTTTTCACTTTCAATTATTCGAAATAGAAAGAAAAGCAGACTGATTAACTGTTAATTGCGAAAAAAAAAAAAAAAAAAAATGCAATCACACAAAAAATCAAACCTGCTGTTCCGTAGCAACGCATGGCAAGAAACAGCCAATAGCAATTTCTTCCTGCCCACTGCAGAAGAACGCAAGGGGTTCGTCGCCCAATGATTATCAATTTCTAAAATCCGATCATGCAGATATGCCTATTGCCATAAATCATAATGCCCCGCATGCATGATTGCTTGCGCTTTTCAATTCTATCCATGTGGAAAAAGAAAAACATTTGTTGAAAAATGGAAATATGTAGTTGGTTGGAGGTGAGGGGGCACAAAGAAATTATGCGATCCGTCATTTTTTGCTGTTTCATATTGCAGCAGAAAGATCCCTAAATATTACAGCTAAGTTTTTAGATGCTTATGCCCTTTTCAACAAAGATTTTTTATATTTTTGGCATTTAATTTTTCATGAAATCATGAACATAGCACAAATAGAACAAAATGTGAGCCAATTGGTGGCTGATTTTAACGCTGAAACTTTCATATTCGACTTGCTACACGCCTATGGTTTGCCCAAAGCGTCGATTTCACGCTTGCAAAATGGAAACCTAAATCTGGCAAAAGCCAAAGGTGAAATAAGCTGGAAGAAAAAGCTGCGATATAAAGAAGAATTTCAGGCTGATTTGCACCTGTGCATTTCAGAATTGGCTGCCAGTATAACGCATGATGAGCGCTTTGTGGTGGCAACCAATCACAAAACACTCTTGGCAATCGACACCAAAACGCAAGAAAGGCTCGACTGCAAATTGCTCGACTTGCCTAAGTATTTCGATTTCTTCTTGCCTTGGGCTGGCATGGAAAAAGCCCAGCTTCGAGATGAAAATCCCGCCGATGTGAAAGCGGCTGAGCGAATGGGGAAACTCTTCGATGCCATTAAAAAAGACAATCCCGATGAGTCGCCCGAGGCTATTCATCGCCTCAACATATTCCTTTCGCGCTTGCTTTTTTGCTTCTTTGCCGAAGACACGCACATTTTCACCCCAAACCAGTTCACTAATGCCATCATTTCGCACACGCAAACCGATGGTGGCGACTTAAATATTTATCTTGATAGGCTCTTCCTAGTGCTAAACACGCCCCTCGAATGGCGAAAAGATTTGCCGGAATATCTGAATGCCTTTCCCTATGTGAATGGCGGTTTGTTTAAAGAGGAAGTGCTCGCACCAAAGTTTTCGGCAAGCTCGCGAGCCATGCTCATTCAGAGTGGCGACCAAGATTGGTCTGCCATTAATCCTGATATTTTTGGCTCGATGTTTCAAGCAGTCATTGCCGAGGAACAGCGTGGAAATTTGGGGCAGCACTACACCTCGGTGCCCAACATCATGAAGGTGATTGAACCACTTTTCCTGAATGAATTGCATGCCGACTTAGCGCAGGCGAAAGGAGACCCAAAGAAACTAAGCCGATTGCTTTTTAGGCTGAATAACATCAGAATATTCGACCCCGCTTGCGGTTCGGGCAATTTCTTGCTGATTTCCTACAAGGAACTTCGCCGTTTTGAAATGGAGGTGATGCGAGAGTTTAATCGCATCAGCTCCTCGCAAATGCTCACCTATTCGGGCATTCACCTTTCGCATTTCTATGGGATTGAAATTGATGATTTTGCCGGCGAAGTTGCCAAACTGGCGCTTTGGCTTGCCGAACACCAAATGAATGTGGAGTTCTTCAATGAGTTTGGCTTCACTTCACCCACATTGCCTCTGAGCAAAGCAGGCAACATTGTGCAGGGAAATGCCACTCGAATAGATTGGGCGGAGGTGTGCCCCATGCCTGAAAATGGCGAAGTGTTTGTGCTGGGAAATCCGCCTTACTTGGGACGAAGTATGCGAAATCAACTTCAGATGGATGACATGGACTTTGCGCTAGCCAATGATTTCAGAACTTATCGCGACTTGGATTATATTGCTATTTGGTTTTTCAAGGCAGCGCAATTCATTCGGGAAAAAAAAGCAAAGGCGGCTTTTGTGAGCACCAATTCCATTTGTCAAGGAGTGCAGGTAGCTCCTCTTTGGCAGCCTATTTTTAAATTGGGTGTGGAGATTGCTTTTGCTCACAGTTCTTTCAAATGGACGAACAATGCGAAGAGCAATGCCGGAGTAACCGTAGCGATTGTGGGTTTGGCAAACACATCGAATGCCCCGAAATTTATCTACACCGATGGCATAGCTAAGGAAGCGAAACAGATTAATGCCTATCTGAGCGATGCACCCTTGGTGATGGTGGATCGAAGTAGCAAACCGCTAGGGGAGTTTCAAGAAATGACACTTGGAAATATGCCTAATGACGGAGGCAACCTCATCCTTTCGGAGCGTGAGCGCAAGGAATTGCTTGAAGCAAGTCCCGAAGCGGTTAAGTTTGTGCGTCCACTCATGGGGTCGCAAGAGTTCATTCGTGGGGAAATCCGCTATTGTCTGTGGATTGCCGATGAGGATAAGGAGGAAGCCGAACGGATTCCATTTAT
>JBKEAC010000168.1:0-4954 GCA_047971925.1 Mangrovibacterium sp. | reverse complement strand
CGGCACGATGCTTGCCTTATATGTGAGCAGTGCAGAGTAGCTGAAGTTTAGCATCCAACAAACTATTTTCGAATGTTAAATATCTAAGAAAGATGAAACGAATATTATTACTATTGATTGCCGCAATGGCATGTACCTATGTCGAGGCACAAATCACGCTGCCAGAATTGATATCCGATGGCATGGTACTACAACAAAATGTGCCTTTAAAAATTTGGGGATGGGCATCGCCCAACGAACATGTGACGATGACTTTCCAAGGGAAGAGCTATACAGCAACCACATCCGATGAAGGGAAATGGTTGATTAATCTTCCACCTCAAACGAAAGGAGGTTCTTTTCAAATGGATTTCAAAGGTAAAAATGAGATCTCGGTGAAAGATATCCTCATTGGCGAAGTTTGGTTGTGCTCGGGGCAATCGAACATGGAACTACCCATCAGGCGAGTACTCGATCTATACGCGACAGAGATAGCTCAGGTTGATAATGTGCAAATTCGTGAATTTCGCGTGCCTAAAACCTATGATTTTAAAGCGCAACAAAAAAATACCAACGGCGCAAAATGGTATCATGCCGATCAGCAAAATATACTTGATTTCTCTGCGGTGGGTTATTTCTTTGCCGAAGAAATCAATCGGAAATATAATATCCCTGTGGGCTTGATTAATTCAGCTTTGGGTGGTTCACCTGTGGAATCATGGTTGAACGAGGAGTATTTGAAGTCTTATGAAGAAGCTTATCGTGAGCTGCAAACGGTGAAAGATGATGCTTATGTGCAAAAAGTGAAGACTGATGAGGCTCAGCGTTCGCAAGATTGGCACCTAGATATGAATAATGCAGATGAAGGATTAAATAAATGGTCGGCAAAAAAAATCAAAGAGAATGGGTGGAAAGAAATTGAATTGCCTCGCAAATGGCATGGCACGGAGCTGGAAAAAGTGAATGGTGCGGTGTGGATGCGCAAGACGGTGAAGATTCCGCAGTCGATGCTCGGCAAAGAGGGAATGATTGAATTGGGATGCATTGTGGATGCCGACTCTGTGTTTATCAATGGGAAGTTTGTGGGGTGGACGTCCTATCAGTATCCGCCACGCAAATACCGCATTCCTGCCGATTTGCTCGTGAAAGGCGAAAACACGATTGCTATCAAAATTCTTGCCCAACGAGGTGTGGGCGGTGTAGTGCCTGAAAAGAATTATTGGATTGCCGTGGGCGATGAACAAGTGAGCATCGAAGGAACATGGAAATATCGAGTGGGAACGAAAATGGAAGCTTTGCCCGGCGACACCTTCTTTCAATGGAAGCCTGCGGGATTGCACAATGCCATGATTAGTCCGCTCACAAACTATGCTATTAAAGGGGCTTTGTGGTATCAAGGAGAATCGAATGTCGGCACGAAAGACTATGCAAACAGATTGTCGGACATGGTGGCAAACTGGCGAACCGTGTGGGGACAAGGCGATTTCCCTTTTGTGGTTATTCAGGTTGCAAACTTCCAAGAGGCTTTCGATCACCCCACAGAAAGTGCTTGGGCTGAGTTGCGTCAAGCACAATTTGATGCCTACAAGCGTAATCGAAACATGGGATTGGCTGTACTAACCGATATTGGTGAGTGGAACGATATTCATCCGCTCAACAAAAAGACTGTTGGTCAGCGCACTGCCTTGGTAGTCGAGCATCTTGCTTATGGTTTCGAGGGCGAATATTCGGGTCCGGAGTTGAATCAAGTCGAAATAATAGGCGAAGAGGTGGTGTTGAGTTTCTTGCACGTGGGAGAAGGCTTAACATTTAAAGGTGAAAGTCTTCAAGGTTTTGCCATTGCCGGTTACGACAAACAATTTAAGTGGGCAGAGGCACGTGTTAAAGGAAATCAGGTGATTCTTTCGAGTGAAGAGGTGAAAAGTCCACTCTTTGTTCGCTATGCCTGGGCTGACAATCCCGATAAAGCAAATTTGTATAATAAAAGTGGTTTGCCTGCCATTCCATTTAGAACGGATAATTAGAAAATATGATGAATCGAACAAAAATAAAATTGGGTTTGATCGTTCTTGTTGTCCTGTTGAACTTTAGTTGTTCGCAGCAAGTGGAAGAATCGATGAGGGAGCGAATCAGCTTAAACGAGCATTGGAAATTTTATCGTTATCCAACTTTGGCAGAATCCGATGGCTTAATCTACGATGTGCGCCCTGAGGTTGAGGATTTCAAAGATGACAAGCCCGCCGATAGTAAGCCTACCGAAGCTGAGTTTGTGTCTGCTGAAGGATTGGTGCTTAAACCATGGATTCTTCCTTCAGGAAATAAGTTTATTAAAGATGTAAGCAAGCATCATCAGCGTCCAGAGGGAAATCCTGGGGCTGATTTTCCCTTTGTGCAGGCTGATTTTAACGATGCTGATTGGCAATCGGTGGAATTACCACACGATTGGTCGATTTCAGCAGACTTCTACACGGGTTGGGATGTGCCAATTGGTGGAGGAATGGGACGCTTGCCCTCGCATGGGGTGGCTTGGTATCGCCGTAATGTAGAGCTTTCACCAGCTGATAAAGGGAAGTCGATTTATTTAGATGTTGATGGTGCTATGGCTTATGCTATGGTGTGGCTCAATGGCTCGCTTGTGGGCGGTTGGCCCTATGGCTACAATTCTTTTCGACTTGATTTAACTCCCTATGTCAACTATAGCGGAACAAATCAGCTAGCCATTCGTCTAGACAATCCACCTGCCTCTTCACGATGGTATACTGGAGGTGGTATCTATCGGAATGTGTGGTTGGTGAAGACTCAATCAGTGCATGTGGCGCATTGGGGAACAACTATCACCACACCCGATGTTTCTGTTGATAATGCTCGAGTAAATTTAGAGATTCTGATTGATAATGATTCCAAGGAAGAGGTACAGCTGAAAACGGAAACTAGTTTTTATGCTTTAGGCAAGGACAACCAACGTACACTTGTGGCACTTGAGGAAAGTGTAGAGCAAGTGCTTAAAGCACAGCAGCAAGGTGTGTTGGTTGAGCTGAATGCCTTCATTGAAAATCCAAAGCTATGGAGCACACACACACCTAATATGCACCTAGCCATCACTAGAGTATTTGCCAATGGAGAATTGGTAGATTGCTACGAAACAAAGTTTGGCATTCGCTCGTTGGAGTTTTCGCCAACAGACGGTTTGTTAGTGAATGGCGAATCAGTGCGCATTCAAGGAGTCAATCAGCATCATGATTTAGGAGCTTTAGGAGCAGCATTTAACACTAGGGCTGCTGAACGACAGCTTGAAATCTTGAAAGGAATCGGTTGTAATGCCATTCGTATGGCTCACAATCCGCCTGCACCTGAATTATTGGCTCTTACTGATAGTATGGGCTTTTTGGTCATCAATGAAGTGTTCGACTCGTGGGAGCGCAAGAAAACACCTCTGGATTTTCACCTCATTTTTCCCGAATGGAAAGAGCAAGATTTGCGTTCTTTCATGCGACGAGATAAGAACCATCCTTCAGTCATTGCGTGGAGTTTTGGCAATGAAGTGGGAGAGCAATACACAGAAGAGGCGGGAGCAAATCTTGCTGCCGAACTGCAGGCTATTGTCCACGATGAAGATCCTACACGTCCTGCTACTGCTTCGATGAATTTCGCCAAACCGTATATGCCATTTTCAGCTCAGATGGATCTTATCAGTCTGAATTATCAAGGTGAGGGTATCAGAAATGCAGGAGCATATCACGGATTGAAAGGCATCAATACTGAACCGCTTTATCCAGCTTTTCATGATAAATATCCAAGCAAGCAGATTGTAAGTAGTGAGTCTGCGTCGGCATTGAGTACTCGTGGTACTTATGTCTTCCCTGTTTATGAAGGAGAGAGTGCCCCCGTGCGAGATGGCTTTGGTGGTGATTCACAAAATCAGTGGGTGAGTGCCTACGAGCAGCACAGTGCCGATTTTGGTTCTTCGGCCGACAAGGTGTTTCGAGCACAAGATGAAAATCGCTATGTGGCTGGCGAGTTTGTGTGGTCAGGATTCGACTATTTGGGCGAACCAACACCATATTACCTTGCTCGGAGTTCCTATTGTGGAATCATCGATTTGGCAGGATTCCCTAAAGATAGATATTATCTGTATCAGTCGCGTTGGCGACCCGATTTGCCTATGATTCATATTCTTCCGCATTGGAATTGGGCAGGTAGAGATGGTGAAATAACTCCTGTTCATGTTTTCACTTCGGGAGATGAAGCTGAATTGTTTCTCAATGGTCAGTCGCAAGGCAGAAAGAAAAAAGGAGAATTTGAATATCGACTTCGTTGGGATGAGATTCGTTATGAGCCAGGTGAATTGAAAGTGATTGCCTATAAAAATGGTTCTTTGTGGGCTGAGGCATCGCTTAAAACAACAGGCAAACCAGCCAAATTGCATGCCACAGCCGATAGCTATCAGATTGCTGCTGATGGTAAGGATTTAGCCTTCATTACGGTGCGAGTGCTTGATGAACGAGGTGAATTTATTCGTAATGCCGATAATCTTTTACACTTCTCAATTGAGGGCGAGGGGGAAATTGTTGCAACCGATAATGGCGACCCATCCGACATGGTTGGTTTTTCATCTAAAGAGAGAAATGCCTTTAGCGGTATGGCTCTTTGTGTGGTGAGAGGGAAAAAACTGGAGGGAGAAGTCGTGTTGAGTGTTCAGTCTGAAGGATTAGAAAAGACACAGGTGATTATAAAAGTGCAATAACTTTTCTTTCACAATAAAGCAGTTCGAAAGGACTGCTTTTTTCTGAATATATCTTACTAAAATACTTTTAAAGTTAAATCGTTTTTCTTATTTTTGCTTCATTAGATATGATATTTCAAAATCAAATTAATATATAGAATATGGCAAAATATAAACGAGTGTTATTGAAATTGAGTGGTGAATCGCTCATGGGGGGTAAGGAATATGGCATTGACACTTCCCGATTGAATG
>JBKEAC010000167.1:0-4007 GCA_047971925.1 Mangrovibacterium sp. | reverse complement strand
GTATCTATCGGAACATTCAAAAGCACACGTCCATTCACCTCTGTGCTTCAATGGGGCTGCTTAATAGCGCTCAGCTCGAAAAACTCAAGCAAGCGGGTGTGCAGCACTATCATTGCAACATTGAAACCGCGCCCTCTTTCTTTCCTCAGCTATGTAGCACGCATGGAGTTGACCAGAAAATTGCCACTATTAAAGCAGCACAAGCATTGGGCATGAAGATTTGTTCGGGTGGAATATTGGGCATGGGATAAACGATGGAGCAGCGTGTGGAAATGGCATTTGCTCTTCAAGAGTTGAAAGTAGATTCTATTCCGCTCAATATACTTATGCCTGTGAAAGGCACGCCGCTGGCACATGCCAAGCCGCTTTCTGATGATGAAATATTGATTTCGTTTGCCTTGTTTCGCTTCATCAATCCACGTGCCCATATTCGCTTGGCAGGCGGTAGGGCTAGCCTTGCGCACATGCACGACCGCGTTCTTCATTCAGGCATTAGTGCCGCCTTGGTGGGCGATTATCTCACCACCATTGGCACCACCATTGCACATGATAAGGAGCTTTTCTCCGCTTCGGGTTTCACGCTCGACCATGAATTAAATACCCAAGTTTCCGATGAGCTTTAACCACCAAATTTATTTCAAGGATAGCTTTTTTCTTGCTCTTCTCTTTTCGTGGGCGTGCCGGCATTCCTTCCCGCCACAATGCCAAGCTCTGCCGTCGGGCTTTACGCTTCAATCTTTTAAGGGGGCGAGAACCAAAGCCCCCTTAAAAGGATTTCCGCTGCAATCCCTCACGCACCTAACGGTTGTAAATGTTTCGAGCGAGCTTCCTACTCTCTGCTTCTGTGGCAACGGTAATCTCTCGCAATGAATAGAAGCGCATAATCATCACCACTAGATGATGCCAGGCATAAAATGACTTTACATAGCGTTCGCCGTTAAGTTGACCACTGATTTTTAAAACTTTTTCTTTATCTAGACAACTTATTAGCTGTCCAAGTATCGGCTGTCCGATAAAATGTTTACTTTTACCCATGTTTCTAGGTTTTGTGCTAAAACAAAGAAACAAAAAAAAGGGCTGAACTCCCACATTAGGAGATCAGCCTATTTTTTCAGACTAAAAAGTTTTAGCGGACACTAATAATTGCATATAAGTTGTGCATAGTTGAATTGTCTTTTAATAGATTTGACACCACTAAATATCAACAATATGAACAACTTATTCTCAAACATTTTTCAAATTATTTTATTCCGCCACGGGTTGTAATTAATCAAAATTGGGTTACGCATGTTTTTTGTTTAAAAAAGCTGTAAATTAGCGACGTAAAAAAGACGTTATTCGCAATTTATCAAACAGACGCATAACCTGAAATATTGACAACAAAATGACATTAAAAGAAGCAGTCTTAAAAAGTTTAGAAGATATAAACGACATTACCAATTATTCCGCAGTATGTAGTCACATTATAGAAAAAGACTATTATGACTTTGGAAGTTCCAAAACACCAAGTTCGACAATTTCCGCAGTTTTAGGTGATTTTATTCGCAATGGCGACACTAGAGTAAAACGTATCAAACAAGACGGTGCAACTTATTCTTACTACTTGACAAAAAATGAGCGAAACATTGGAGTTGAATTTTTAAGTGGCGACACAGAAATTCAAATCGTAAAACCAATTAAACAAAAGAAGTCAAATCTTTACGAAGAAAGAGATTTACACAAATTATTGAGTAGCTATCTAAAAAATACGGACACTTTTTCAAAGACAATTTTTCACGAACAATCTAATGGAAAAGATAATAACCAAATCTGGACACATCCAGATATGGTCGGAATTAAGTTTTTGAATTTACAAACAAAAGCAAGTCAAAATTTTTTAAAGTCTATAAATCGTGTTGATACGTTCAAAATTAGTTCATATGAACTGAAAAGAGAAATTAATAGCGACAGCGAACTTAAAAAGGCGTTTTTTCAAGCTGTTTCAAATTCAAGCTGGGCGAATTTTGGTTATTTGGTTGCGTTTGAATTTAGCGACAATTTGAGCGAAGAAATGGCAAGGCTAAATCTGTCGTTTGGAATTGGTATTATTGAACTTAATGCAAATCCTTACCAAAGTAAAGTTCTTTATCCTTCGGCTTTTCGGGAGTTGGATTTTAAGACGATTGACAAACTTTGTAAGATGAATAAAGAGTTTGAAAAATTCATCGAGCAGTCAGAAAAACTAATGACTGCAAGCGACAAGTATATTTCAGGAGCAGAAAAAGAACTTGACGAATTTTGTGACGAATATTTTACAAATGACACCGAAGTCGATAGTTATTGTAGAGAAAAGCATATACCAACAAACAAAGAATGATTCGAACCACTGCCTACAACATCGGTTTGGCAATATGATGATTGAATGGCTTCTATTGAGCAATTTACAAGGTTTAACAGTAGTAATTCATTATCCTCCGACCAACTACATCTTTTTCACCGCTGGGAAACTCGTTTTTCTTTGCATACATGAATAGAATAGAGAAACGCAAGCAAACATGGATGCGTGGACATTATCACTTAAGGCTACAAAGCTGCAGTAGTTACACACTCTATAATTTGCGAAATCTATGATTTTAGGTTGATTTATGTTTATTCTAGTGGAAATGCTTCTTCAGGGGGAAACAACCAACTTAATTACTTAAGGGGACTTCTAAAAATTAGTTTTAAATTGGGGAAGCTGCTAAATACAGCTGTTGTTCATTTTGTTTTCTGAGCGTATCTTTTGCACTAATTTCTTAAACCATAGCTCGCTATGCTTCTGTGAAATTAGTCCAAAATTTATCTCCCATAAAATCAAAATGACCTAACAGCTAATTTTTAGAAGTCCCCTTAACCAATGCTTTATAAATTATTTTTCATGATGCTAATTCCTTTTGCAACATCGGCTCAGATGAATGAAATCATGCGCTATGGTGTGCTTGCACCAAGTAGTCATAATGCTCAAATGTGGCGAGTAACACAGCTTGATAATTCTTCTTTTGAAGTTTCGTTGGAAGCAGAAAGGCTACTTCCTGTAGTTGACCCTCAAAGCCGAGAAGCATGGATTTCATTAGGGGCTTTTGTGGAGAACTGCGTGTTGGCAGCTGACGATTTAGGATTTCAGTCGGAGGTGATGTTTCAAAATCAAGCGGTAGTGGTTTCCATACATCAGAACACAAGTGCAGAAATCACTAATAAAAATCGACAGTTGATTGAAAAACGGCAGACCATTCGTACACCATTTCTTTCGCAGCCTATTGCCGACAGCATTATTACTGAACTTTGTAGCTCTCCGCAGATACAATATCACTCACGTCATTCCTTACAAGGAGAATCTATTCAAAAGTTATCGCTTGCAGCCTATGAACAACAAGCGTATAATACAGCGAAAGCTGAGGAATTAGGTAAATGGATGAGCTTTTCAGTCAGAGAAGAACATGAGATGATGATGGGGATCACCCCAAAAATGATGGGTATGTCGAGGATGGAGCATTTATTCTTCAATCTTTTTCTCAACAAACGTTCGGTGAGCAAGAAGTCTTTTGCCAAAGCTTCGGTAAGTAAAGCGAAGAAGCAACTAGAAGCCTGTTCGGGCTATTTACTTATCACTTCACCACAAGGAGATTGGAAAAGTTGGTTTAATTCAGGAAGACTTTTAGAACGTGTATGGTTGAAAGGTACGGACTATGAGTTGGCTGTTCATCCGGTGAGTCAAGTGCTCGAAGAGACTAGCTACTATACGCTATTAAAATCAGAGTTAAATGTTTCGGGTGAGATTCAGATGATTCTTCGTGTGGGGAAAGTGAAGGTGCTCCCTGAGATTAAGAAACAACGATTAGAAGCCGGAAAGGAATAAGTTGCGTGACTGCGTGAGCGATTGCAGTGGAAATCCTTTTAAGTGGGCTTTGGTTCTCGCCCACTTAAAAGATTGCAACGGAAAGCGCGACGGCATGGCGGGGGAATGCGGTGAGGAGAATGCCGGCACGCCC
>JBKEAC010000166.1:0-41818 GCA_047971925.1 Mangrovibacterium sp. | reverse complement strand
TTTGTAATACAGGACTCCTATATGGTGAAAACTGAATTCAGTTTTTGTAATACAGGACTCCTATATGGTGAAAACTGAATTCAGTTTTTGTAATACAGGACTCCTATATGGTGAAAACTGAATTCAGTTTTTGTAATACAGGACTCCTATATGGTGAAAACTGAATTCAGTTTTTACAATAAAGGACTGCCCAATGGTTAAAACTGAATTCAGTTTTTGTAATATATATGACGCATATCATGCGTCGCTACGAATGTTTTTTGTAATAAAAGTGAGGTATGTTATGCGTCGCTACGGTTTGCAAATGTTTCGATTTACTTACCGTTAGGTGGGTGAGGGATTGAAGTGGAAATCCTTTTGCGGAGGAACGAAGCAAAAGATTGGAACGGAAAGCCCGACGGCAGAGCGATGGAATGCGGTGGGGAGGAATGCCGGCACCCCCAAGAAAGAGATGAGATGATTTGTTGAAGAGGAAAAATTAAGCAATGCATGGAAATTTAGATATATCACCGAAATAGGCGTTTCGAGAAGAGGCCGTGAAAATTTAAAGCCAAAAGGATTGTTTTTTGATATCAACATGCTTATATTTGCTTCCATAATAAACAAGATATGTTATTTAGAGATATTGTTGGACAATCAATCATCAAGCAACGGTTAATTCAAAACGTTAAAAATAATAGAATTAGTCATGCTCAGCTTTTTATTGGAAACGAAGGAGTTGGCACTCTACCCATGGCAATTGCCTATGCTCAATATGTGCTTTGCACTAATCGGCAAGATGATGATTCTTGTGGGTGTTGCCCATCGTGTAAGAAGATTAATAATTTTTCGCACCCCGATGTTCAGTTTACAGCGCCGGTTGTTAATTCGTCGAGTAGCAAGAAAGGGAACACTCTCGATAACTATTTGCAAACGTGGATGGAACATGTTCCGCATCATCCATATCTTAATTTAAATGATTGGTTTGGCTATTGTGGTCAAGATTCAAAAAATGCGATTATTTCTATTGATGCAGCTAAGCGGATTAATATCAATTTAGGGAAAAAGCCTTATGAGTCGGACTATAAGGTTTGTATTATTTGGCTTCCTGAAAAGATGAATGCCGAATGTGCTAATCAACTATTAAAGAGCATTGAAGAGCCGTCGGAGAACACGCTAATCATTATGGCTAGCGAAAATGCTAACCTTATTTTACCCACTATCAGATCGAGATGCCAACAAATAGTTTTCCCTCCCATTTCCGATGAGGACATGCTGTTGCAGCTTCGGCTGATGGATAAGGCTGAGGGTCATAATTTAGAAAATCTGGCTCACATTAGCCAAGGGAATTATAATTATGTGCTGAATTTGATTTCTAGTGACACAAGTAGTGCTAATTTGGAGTATTTTAAGGAGCTCATGCGGTCGACTTATGGATTGAAATATGCTGATGTTTTTTCGTGGGCTGAAAAGATGGCAAAGCTTGGGCGTGAAAGTCAAAAGTCATTTTTAAGTTATTCGCTATCGCAAATCAGAGAGAATTTCATGCTTAACCTGCGAGAGCAGAAATTAAGTTATCAAAATGATGATGAGCTGGACTTTTCATCTCGTTTTTCTCCGTTCATTAATGAGCGGAATATTATTCCATTGAGTAGTGAGTTTGAACGAGCATTGCGGGATATTAGTCGAAATGCAATTGGTGAAATTGTGTTTGTTGATTTGGCTTTGAAAATAATTAAATTGCTTCGCAGATAATGCCATTTGCTTATTTTTATAAAAACAAAAAAAGACGCCCTAGAGCGTCTTTTTGTTTTGAAGGTGTGAACTACGAAAGTAAAGCTTTAACTTTAGCTGCGATATCGGCACCATCGGCTTTTCCTGCCAATTCTTTTGAAGCGATACCCATGACTTTTCCCATATCAGCCATTGAGCTTGCACCAATTTTTTGCATGATTGTTTTCACGGCAATGCTTAATTCCTCATCAGAAAGTTTCTGTGGGAGATAGTCGTTAAAGACACTAACTTGCGCCATTTCATCATCGTGCAAATCATCACGCCCTTGCTCTTTATATAAAGTTGCAGAATCGGATCCTTGTTTAGCAAGTTTTTGAATAATTTTAATTACATCGTTATCATCAAGCTGCACACCTGCAGCTGCAGTCTGTGCTTCAATAATCACCTTTTTAATGTTTCTAATAGCCTCGGTACGCACCTTATCGCGTGCCTTCATGGCTGTTTTTAAGTCATCATTTATTTTTTCAACTAACATCATATTTATTTGTATTAGATTTGTTAATCAACGTTATCGTGCAAAAATGGATTTTCTTTTTTAAAAATAGTTTCTCCATTGTTGTTTTTAGTTAAGCTCATTCTCGAAGGGTCTTTAGAATCGGGGATTGCTTTCGATGTAATGTTCATTTGCTTTCTGGTGTAGGCCGAAACTTCAGTTCCATATTGTTCTTCGAAAGGAGCTTCGCTATGGTTATCTCTACTTCTCACCGAATTATATGCCATTGCGAAAGAATCGGGTTCCGTTTCAAAATCGATTTTGTTTTGCTCTGTTTTTCTAGTTGCGCTTGTTTGTGATTTAATCGATTCGCTGGCAATTACTGTGGGTTCATCAAGGTTAATTATTTTTTTAATTGGAGCTTGATTTGGGAAATTATTTTGTTCAAATCCGGTTACGATGACGGTAACTCTGATTTTATCACCCAGCGTGTTATCATAGTTATTTCCCCAAATGATATCAGCTGTGTGTCCTGCCTTTTCTTGAATATATTCACTAATTGCATCAAGTTCATTCATTGTAATCTCGCTATCTCCTTCACTTGAAGTAACGCTAATCAGGACATTGGATGCACCTAAAATATTGTTATGTGTTAAAAGTGGAGAATCGATTGCTGCTTGAATAGCATTTAAAGCTCTATTTTCACCGTGAGCTTCAGCCGATCCCATATTCGCTACGCCACTATTTCTCATTACACTTTCCACATCGGCAAAATCAACATTAACAAGCCCTGTAACGGTAACAATTTCAGCGATACTTTTTGCTGCAATCAACAATAAAGCATCGGCTTTAGCAAAAGCTTTCGACATGACTAAATCGCCATACATATCGCGGATGCGTTCACTGTTAATGATGATTAAGCAGTCGACATATTCCTCCATTTCTTTGATACCGACAAAAGCTTGGTTTTGACGTTTTTTTCCTTCACTTCTAAAAGGGAGTGTAACAATTCCCACAGTAAGCAATCCTCTATCGCGACAAATTTTTGCTACAACAGGAGCTGCACCAGTTCCAGTACCTCCTCCCATTCCAGCAGTTACGAAAACCATTCGTGTAGAGTCTTCAATCAGTCGTAGAATATCTTGCTCACTTTCTTGGGCAGCCAATTTTCCTAATGCAGGTTTGTTTCCCGCACCAAGACCTTGAGTTAAAGTTAGTCCGATTTGCACTCTTTCGGGAATTCCGCTATCATTAAGAGCTTGAGCATCGGTGTTACAAATTGCAAAGCTCACATCTTTAATACCATTCTTCTGCATGCATTTCACCGCATTGCTTCCTGCGCCACCAACACCAATCACTTTTATCAGATTTCCTTCTGATCTTTCTATGTTGTATTCTATTATTTCCGAATTCATCTTGCTTAATTTTATCGCTATACTTCCAGATTAATCTTTCAATGGAGCATCTTCTCCATCATTTAACAGCGAGTTAAACATTTTTTTAAACCAATTATCAGTTGAAACATTTTCCTGTTTTTCAGTTAGAATTGGCATTTTCTGTGGCTTTCTAGTTGTAAATTCTGGAGTTTCTTGCTCTAGTACTTCCATTTGTTTTACAGGAACAACTTTTGGGGGTTGAAATTCATCCGTTTGAAACACTTCCCTCACTCTTCTTTCGGTTGGTTGAATGTCATTGGAATAAACATTTGGCTTAGAGTTTTCCTCCTCTTTAAGTGTCAGACGTTTAACTTCCTTTGCTTGAATCACATCGCTCGGATTAATTGCAAAGCGAGTAGCAACAACTGTAACGCTGATTTTATTGCCTAATTTCGTGTCGATACCATTCCCCCAAATAATATTTGCTTCATCGCCAGCACGGTCTTGCAAGAAATCAAGAATTTCACCAACTTCATCAATTGTAACTTCTTCGTTTCCTGAAATTATATTCAGAAGAATATCTTCCGCACCATTGATATCGTTACTGTCGAGTAAAGGTGATTCTAGAGCTTGATGAACAGCATTCATTGCTCGTCCTTTCCCTTCTGCGAAGCCAGTTCCCATGATAAAAACCTTACTGTTTTCCAAAACGGTAAACACATCGGCAAAGTCAATATTAATTGTTCCTGGAACCGTTATTATTTCGGCAACCCCCTTCACTGCAGCAGTAATAACATTATCGGCTTGCTTAAAAGCCTTTGAGGCGGTCATTTCGCCGTAATTTTTATGCAGTTTTTCATTGCTGATGACCACCATGCTATCAACATAGTTTCTCATTTGGTCAATACCATTCATAGCTTGCTCATATCTTCTTCGCCCTTCTCTTGGCGATGGAATTGAAACAACAGCTATTGTTAGAATGCCCATGCTCTTTGCAAGTTCTGCAATTACGGGAGCAGCTCCAGTTCCCGTTCCACCGCCCATTCCAGCAGTCACGAAAACCATTTTTGTGTTATCGATTAACTCTTTGCGTACGTCTTCAATATTTTCAATTGCAGCTTGTTTGCCTTGCTCTGGCATATTTCCAGCCCCTCTCCCCTCGGTTAACTTTGCACCAAGCTGAATTTTTGTTTCAATCGGACTAGCAGCTAATGCTTGTGCATCGGTGTTACAAATTAAAAATTCAACATCATGAATTCCTTCAACATACATGTGATTTACAGCATTGCACCCTGCACCACCAACTCCAATTACTTTAATAATCGATTTGATATGCTGCTCCATCTTATCCTCATTAATCATTATGTCCATATAAAACTTTTTTTTATAGTGTTAGTCCTATTTAGTCTTCTTCGCTCAAAAAACTCTCAGCCTTATTCGAAAGATTTAGCATGAATTCACCAACATAAGCTCCGGCTTTGGCAAGAACATTAGCTGATATTTCTCTAGCCTTTGCTTGTCTTTTTTGTTTGCTTCGCTCTTTCTTTTTCTCTTGAATTGGAGCAACAACTTCTCTTGCAAGCTCAAATAATCCGAATTGCAACAATCCGAAAACCGATGCAAATGCAGGATCTTGAAAGCTTCCATATAAATTATTTTGAACTCTTGGAACTCCAATTCTAACATCTAGAGCTAATTGATATTTAAAAAAAGCAGCTATATTTTCCAAATTGGCCGATCCTCCAGTTAATACCACTCCTGCCCCAATTTGATCTTGTAATCCTGAATTTTCAATTGCCACCTGAACCCATTCAGAAAAGTCTTCTAATCGACATTGAAGAATTGATGACAACTTACTCATATTTATTTCTCTTGGCTTTGAATTACTTTGGCTAGGTATTGAAATATAAATATCTTTATGAGCCTTTTCAGCCATCACTTTGCCATAATTAGTTTTAAGTCTTTCTGCTTGACTTGGCGTAATTTTACAATCCTGTTCCAAATCTTTCGTTAGCATATTTCCTGCAAATGAGAGGATATCGAGATAACATAGCACTCCTCGGTTATATATAGATAATTTAGTTTGACCAGCTCCCATTTCAAGCAACACAACACCCATTTCTTTCTCATCATACGACAGCACCGATTCGGCAGTAGCCAAAGGGCTTAACACGATTCTATCGGCACGCAAACAAGAGTCGGAAACCGCCTTTTTCAAATATTTTGCATAAGAACATTTGCCAACAAAAAGTTTATATGTTGCTATTACATGTTTACCCATCACTCCCACTACTTCCGAAAAGTAATCTCCATCAACAGCATAGGTTTGCAGCTCTATATGATATACTGCGTGATCGGCTTCAAGCTCTTTATTAAAAGCTTCTTGCATCATTGAACTTACATCATTTTTGCTAATTGAGACTTCTTCCTCAAATAAACGCTCCACACTCACCTCAATGATATTAAATTTAGCTCCCGATACATTCACATAAATTTCATCAATACTTTCTGCACAATTCAATGCATATGCTGCTTCATTTATCGATTCTGTAACTGAAAGTAAATTCTTCACCTCTCCTTTTATCAAGCCTTCTGTCTTTGCTTTTGAGCAGGCTAAGAGCTCTACCCTTCCTTGTTCTGTAAGCCTTCCAACAGCAATTGCTGTTTTCGATGTGCCAATATCTACTGCCGCTATAACTTTACCTATCTGTGTCATACTGCTATCTTATCAATGTGTGTGTGTCTATATTGTATTGCAAATGTCGTTCTGCTGTTTTATTGCATTGCAGTGGAACATACCACTTGTCCTTTATACTTCAAATCGATTGTTTCATATTTTCCCCAACCCATTTTGCTAAATCCTTGGTCATATAAAGCAAATAAATTTCGAAATTTCTCCTCAAAATTAATAGGTTTCCCAAACAAAATTACCTGAGATCCAACAAGAGGAATCATACTCAACTCTCCATCGGATTCCACTTTTATATCTTTAATTTGAGCGCTCCAAAACGGATCGGCTCCAATGTATTTTATTAAAGGTAATACATCATTTCGCATGTATTCCTCGCTCACAACACCTGTCACCAAGGGAACTTTGGCAGCATAAGTGTTTTTAGCATCAATGCGCACACCTTCTTCATCCATATAGTAATTACTCTTATCGGTTATCACTCGCACAATTGGTTCTCGTTGATATACTCGAACCACTAACTGCATCGATAAGTTCAACTCCTGACTAGTCATTTTATTAAACACCTCTACCCTTCTAATTGCCGCAACTTTCTCAATTTTAGCTTCTAATTCGTCTAACTTCAGCGAATCGACATACTGTGCCTGCAATTTGGGTGCGTAACGTTCAACTATTTTTCGAATTCCTTTTTCATCAATGTAACTCGGAGTTCCCTCAGGAATTTCAATTTTCAAGGCACTATATTTAAGTCCTGACATTTTTTTTCGCACCATCATTTGGGCAAAGAACACAAGCCCCAAGATAATACATAAGGAAAGAATTTTTATGATTTTTTTAAGCATAGATTCCTCCTCTCGTGAAAATATGATGCCAATTTATCTATGGACAAACTAATATCTCCCGCTCCCATCATCAAAATCAGTCCTTCTTCTCTAGCCATCAAATCAGCTTCTAACTCTTCCCTCGATAGCAAGCGTTTATCTGCAACTGTTGCCAATTGTTTTATCAAATCAGAAGTTATGCCCTCAATAGGGAGCTCACGAGCAGGATAGATATCAAGCAAAAGCAATTCATCAACCAGACTTAATTCTTTAGCAAAACCATCAACAAAGTCTTTTGTTCTACTATATAAATGTGGTTGGAAAACGCCTGTTATTTTTCGTGATGGAAACATTGCACGCACAGAACTTATCGTGGCATGAAGTTCTGTTGGATGATGAGCATAATCGTCGATGAGTATTAGTTTTTCATCTCGATATCTCACATCAAATCGGCGTTGAACACCGCTATAAGAACTCACAGCTTGACGAATATCATTTTGATCAATGCCTGCCAAGAGCGACAATGCCGATGCTCCAACAATGTTTTCTACATTCAGCAATCCAGGATAATTCAGTTGTAGATTTTCAATACATCCCGATGGATGAACTAAGTCAAACACATAGGATTCATTCTTCAATTGAATATTTTTTGCATAAAAATCGGCTTGTTCATTATCTAATGAATAACTAAACATACTCGTTTTGCTATTCTTTGCGTTCAGTTTATCCGACACTTGCTCAAGTTGTTCCAATATACCAAATTTGCAAACCAAGTTAGCCGTTGCTTGACTTGCAAAATCGGCAAAACTCTTCAACATTTCTTGATGCGTGCCATAAATATCAAGATGATCAGCATCAACCGAGCTAATTAAGGCTAATTCAGGATGCAAGTTTAAAAAAGAACGATCAAACTCATCGGCTTCACACACGGCATAATCGGTTTTCGACGATAACAGCAGGTTCGTATCATAGTTTTTAGAAATACCTCCTAAGAAAGCCATGCAATCGAAGCTTGATGTTCTAAAAATATGCGCTGTCATGGTTGATATACTCGTTTTTCCATGAGTACCAGCAACAGCCACACCTTTATATCTATTAGCAATTGCCCCTAACACTTGCGCTCTTTTTAAAATTTGGAAACCATGAGTTTCTAAATAAACACGTTCTTGCATTGTTTTAGGAACAGCTGGAGTTAGCACAACTAAGGTTTCTGAAGGCAATCGGTTTTGCAATTGCTGCACATCATCATGATAGTGCACCATGATACCTTCCTCCTCTAACTGTTGCGTTAAAATCGTTTTGGTACTATCATAACCACTCACCTGATATCCTGCATGATTGAACCAACGTGCTAAAGCACTCATGCCAATTCCACCAATACCTAAAAAATAAACCTGTTTGAAGTCTGCTAATTCCATCACTTCTTTAAATCATTTAATATTACCTCTACAATATCTTTTGTTGCATGGGGTTTTGCCATTTTCAAACAATTTTCGCCCAGTTCTACTAAGCGTGTTTGATTCTTCACTAATCCCAATGCCTCTAACATCATTTTTTCTTTTGCATCACTATCTTTCACAAAGAATGCCGCATTTTTATCAACCAATGCCATTGCATTCTTTGTTTGATGATCTTCTGCCACATTCGGAGAAGGGACTAAAATCGAAGGTTTGCCTAATAAACACAGCTCTGAAATTGTGCTTGCCCCTGCTCGTGCTACCACTAAATCGGCAACTGCATAAGCTTGATCCATATTAGTTAGAAATTGATAAACATGTAAATTTTCAGGCTTATCATCTCCTAATCTTTGCATCATTTCTTCATAATAAATCTTCCCTGTCTGCCAAATCACTTGCACCGACGATTCTGCAATAGTCTTCAATTGAGCTAAAACTCCCTCGTTAAGAGTTCGAGCTCCAAGACTTCCCCCCATAATTACGATCACCTTTTTATCCTGCTCTAAGCCATAAGCTTTCAATGCCTCATTTTTATCAATTACTTCCAGCAAATTCTTCCTAACCGGATTACCCGTTAGGACTATTTTCTCAGCCGGGAAAAATCTCGACATTCCTTCATATGCCACACAGATTTTTCGCACACGCTTTGCTAGCTCCTTATTGCTCACTCCTGCATAAGAATTTTGTTCTTGCAAATAGGTTGGCACTTTTCTTCTTGATGCCGCATTTAAAATCGGATAGCTAGCAAAACCGCCTACTCCAACCACAAAATCAGGTCTAAAATCTTTAATTATTTTAGCCGCAATTCGATTACTTTTAAAGACCGAAAGTGCAAAATTAATAAATTCTAATGAAAACTTCCTAGGCATTCCTACAATAGGCAAACCTTTTATTGGATATCCCGCTAAAGGCACCCTCTCCATTTCCATCTTTCCTTGAGCTCCAACAAAAAGAATGTCTACATCTTTAATCGTTCTTTTCAATTCATCGGCTATCGATAGGGCTGGAAAAATATGTCCTCCAGTTCCTCCTCCACTAATAATCACTTTCATGTAATCTGGTTTTTTTAGTTATTTAGGTCTCTATCTATTTTAAATCGAGCAAATCCATGCTGTTCATTAAAGTTTCGATTCTTAATTTTATTTGATCAGTTATCAATCCTCTTCTTCTTCCTCAAGTTGAAGTTCATTCTCTCCTGCAGCTAATTCTGATTTAGGCTTTATTTTTGTTTGATCACTTATCGATAGCACAATTCCAAAAGCAAGTAAAGTGAAAACCATCGAAGTTCCCCCATAACTTAGAAATGGCAAAGGTTGACCTGTTACTGGGAAAAGTCCGGTGGCAACCATCATATTCATGAATGCTTGAATGGTATACATTAGCACAATTCCCGTTACTAAAAAAGCTGAGAATGAACGTTCCGAACGTATAGCAATCGACCCTCCTCGAAAGAGAATAATCAAATAGGCAAATAAAATCAATATTGCGCCAACAATCCCTGTTTCTTCAACGATAATTGCAAAAATAAAGTCAGAATATGCAGCTTCAATAAAATTGCTGACATCATTATTCCCTACTCCTTTTCCTACAGGTGTTTTTCCACCTTCATAAATTGCCAACTGAGAATATTGCGCTTGTGTAGTTCCTTGAATTTCCTCCGCATCACCACTCCAAAAATCCATAATACGAGCTCTAACAGTGTGAATACGCCCAAAACGTTCAGGCAAAATCGACGAAAAAGCAATTCCAAGAATGAGCAAGCCGATTACAACAACTGCGGTAGAAAATAAGACTTTAAATTCAACTCTTGAAATAATCATTACAGCAAAAACTGAGCCCGCAAGAATTAACGCTGATGAAGAATCGCCCAAGGCAATTGGGAGTAAAACAATACCTGATGCAATTAAAACCTTCCAGAATCCTAATCGACTCACAAACTCGCCTTTGCGATGAGTTGCCAGAATTTTCGACACAAAGATGAGCAAGCATATTTTAGCAATCTCAGCCGTTTGAAATGTCATGAAACCTAAATTAACCGATCGATTAGTTGCTGTGTGAAACAAGAAATGCTGTGCCGTTGCAAAATATAGCAAGCCAATTGTTATAACTAAAAGAATATTTGCAAATTTAGAGTAATACTTAACTGGACAGAAGTTAACCATCAATATGATGAAGATAAAACCCAAACCCATTTTTCCTAAATGCTTAAATGCATAAGCAAAGGTATTGCCATCGGCCTCTTTAAAGGCAAGCTTTCCTGTTGCACTATAAACGATGACTAATGAAAACAACGATAGAGCAACAATTATAAACCAAATTGTCTTATCTCCTTTTATAAGTCCTCGTATCTTATCCCAATTGAATTTCATGAGCTGTATTACTTCAAATTAAGTTAACCTCTAACTGCTGCCTTAAACTGCGTCCCTCGATCCTCATAGTTTGAAAAAAGGTCGAAGCTAGCACAGGCAGGCGATAACAATACCGCATCACCATCTTCTGCATAATAGCGACAAGCTGCAACAGCCTTTTCAATGTTATCCACATCAACCATTTCAATACCAGAACTCCTAAAGTGATTCATGATTTTTTGATTGTCTTTTCCTAAACAAACAATGACTTTCACTTTCTCTTTCACTAACGCATCGAGTTCTGAATAATCATTTCCCTTATCAATTCCACCCACAATCCAAATTGTCGGTCTTCTCATACATTCCAAAGCATACCACGTTGAATTCACATTCGTAGCTTTCGAATCGTTAATATAGTCAATACCATCTTTACTCCAGAAATTTTCCAAGCGATGCTCAACACCTTTAAATCCCGCCAAACTTTCTCGAATACGCTCATTTCTTATTCCAAGCACTTTCCCTGCCAATCCGGCAGCCATTGAATTATATGTGTTGTGCTTTCCTTGCAGTTCTATATCAAATATCGACATTATAAAATCATTTTTATTTACTTTTAGTACTATTTTATCACTCTCAAAAACTCCCCCATCTTCATCAAATGGAAGTTCGGAAAAGGGCAAGCATTTAGCATTAATTTTCCGATTAGCTAATTCTGCTTTTATCACGGGGTCTTGATCCCAATAAATAAAATAATCCGCCACTGTTTGATTTTGAATTATTCTGAATTTAGAATCAACATACTTTGAAAAAGCATAATCATATCGATCTAAATGATCGGGTGTAATATTCAGTAGAATTGCTACTTCCGCTTTAAAGTTAAACATACCATCAAGCTGAAAGCTACTCAATTCCAACACATAATAATCAAAATGAGTTGTTGCCACTTGAAATGCAAAACTTTGCCCCACATTTCCAGCTAGTCCAACATTAAAACCTGCATCTTTCAGCAACTGATAAATCAACATCGTTGTGGTGGTTTTTCCATTACTCCCCGTGATGCATATCTTTGTTGCTGTTGTATATCGTGCAGCAAATTCGATCTCTGAAATAATCGGTGTTCCTTGGGCTTTGAATTGCTGAATTAGTGGAGCCTTATCGGGAATTCCCGGACTCTTTATTACTTCATCAGCATTAAGCAACAAGCTATCGGTGTGAGTGCCTTGTTCATAGTCAATGCCTTGTTCTTGCAGCATTTTCTCATACTTCGGAGCAATCGATGACTTATCGGAAAGAAACACATCAAATCCTTTCATCTTTGCTAAAACCGCAGCTCCAACACCACTTTCTCCACCGCCTAAAATTACAATCCGCTTCTTCATTTTTCTTATACAATTATCGCATTTTCAATGTTGCCAAAGTTACCACTGCCAAAATAATTCCAACAATATAAAATCTCGATACAATCTTTGACTCTGGAATTCCTTTCTTTTGATAATGATGATGAATCGGACTCATTAAGAAAATCCGTCTGCCCTCGCCAAATTTTTTCTTCGTATATTTAAAATATCCTACTTGCAGCATCACCGATAAATTCTCGACTAAGAATATCGCACAAAAAATAGGTATCAATAATTCCTTTCTGATAATTATCGCAAATACTGCTAAAATTCCACCTAAGGCGAGGCTTCCAGTATCGCCCATGAAAATCTGTGCTGGATATGAATTCCACCACAAAAAGCCCACCGTTGCACCAACAAAGGCTGCTATAAAAACAAACAGCTCGCCAGTGAGTGGAATATACATGATATTAAGGTAATCAGCAAAAACAACATTACCACTCACGTAAGCCAGAATGCCTAATGTAACTCCGCTAATTGCAGATGTGCCTGCCGCCAAACCATCAATACCGTCGGTTAAGTTTGCAGCATTTGATACCGCTGTAATAATTAAAATGATTGCCACAATGTAAATCAACCACTGCGCCCATGCCGAATCGGTAAACCAACTCACAAAGACTTTATAATCGAACTCATGATCTTTCAAGAAGGGAATAGTGGTCTTTGTCGATTTCACATCTTGTGTCAAATAGTGAATGTTCTGTCTTCCTGAATTATCTTCAACTACAACCGTGCGAACATAACTACCATCGGCATCTTTCACCTTCTCTCTCACCACCACATTAGGCGAGAAATAGAGTGTTCCAGCCACAATTAGTCCTAAACATACTTGACCAATAATTTTAAATCGTCCAGCTAAACCATCTTTATTCTTGCGAAACACTTTAATGTAATCATCAACAAAACCAATTGCACCCAAGCAAACTGTGGTAATCAACATTAAAATGATGTAAATATTGCTCAAATTTGCAAACAACAACGTAGGAACAATAATTGCACCCAGAATAAGAATACCTCCCATTGTTGGAGTTCCTCGTTTCGCCATTTGCCCTTCTAGCCCTAAATTTCGAATTTCTTCGCCTATCTGTTGGCGTTGTAGAAAACGTATTAATCGTTGACCAAAAAGGATGGTTATAATCAACGAAACAATGACAGCCAAACCTGCCCTAAAAGAAATATATTGAAACATTCCAATACCTGGCAAATTCCAATCTTTAAGCAACTCATATAGATAATAAATCATATCCGATTATTTTTTTTCAATTATTAATTCAAATATTCACTAACCACTTCCTTATCATCAAAATGATGTTTCACACCATTCACTTCTTGATAATCTTCATGACCTTTTCCTGCGATAAGAATAATATCGCCTTCTTGAGCCAACATGCAAGCTGTTCTAATAGCTTCTTTGCGATTTTCAATCGACAAGACATGCACTCGTTCTTCTGCCGATAAACCAGCTTCCATGTCGGCAATAATTGCTGCTGGAACTTCCGAACGAGGATTATCGGAAGTTAGAACCACCTTGTCGCTTTGAGAAATTGCTTCTCTTGCCATAACAGGACGCTTTGTTTTATCGCGATCGCCTCCACAGCCAACAACTGTAATTACTCGTTGAGTGTCTCTTTTAATTTCTTGAATGCCATTCAACACATTTTTTAAAGCATCGGGCGTGTGTGCATAATCTACTATCGCAAACTTTCCACTTGTAGAGCGCACAATATCGAAACGCCCCGCAACGGGAGTCAACGTGCTCATGGTAGAAAGAACTTCCTCTTTATTCTCACCTAACATGATTGCAGTGCCATAAACCGCCATCAAATTGTAGGCATTAAATATGCCAGCGAAATGTGTCCAAACCTCAATTTCATCAACTTGAAGCAACATGCCATCAATATGTTTTTCCAACACTCTACATTTATAATCTGCAACTGTTTTCAAGCCATAACTACATTTCTTTGCTACCGTGTTTTGCAACATCACCATGCCATTCTTATCATCAACATTAGTTAAAGCAAAAGCCTCGGAGTTCAAATCATCAAAAAACTTTTTCTTAGCCTTAATATACTCTGGAAAGGTCTTATGATAATCTAAATGATCATGTGTAATATTGGTAAAAATTCCTCCATCAAATGCAATTCCTTTTACTCTATCCTGATGAATAGCGTGCGAACTCACCTCCATAAAACAATGAGTACATCCAGCCTCAACCATTTCACACATCAATTGCTGAATTTGCAATGCATCGGGCGTGGTGTGCGAAGAATGAAACTCCTGCTCACCCACATAATATTTAATTGTTGAAAGCAAACCAACTCGATATCCTAATTTCATAAAAAGCTTATAAAGCACGGTTGCTATTGTTGTCTTACCATTCGTGCCCGTTACTCCAACCACTTTTAGTTTTTCCGACGGGCGACCGTAGAAGTTTGACGCCATTAGTGCCAGAGCTGAAGCAGAATTTTCAACTTTTACCAAAGGCACATTAATCGCAACATCACGTTGAGCAACAATTGCAACCGCTCCCAACTCAATTGCCTTATTGATATAGTCATGCCCATCAACATGCACTCCCACGGTAGCCACAAAAACATCACCAGCTTTCACTTGGCGCGAGTCGAACTGCACCTGATTAATCTCTAGGTTGAGATTATCTAGTTGACTAACAAAATCAATTCCTTCTAATATTTCTTTCAAGTTCATATTATTCTAATTTAAGATTAATAACTTGTCCTATTTTATACTGATTCCCCGCCGATAACGACTGAGAACAAACCTTACCAAATCCTGAAAACCGTACTGAAAGCCCTCTTGACTCTAGCAAAAACAAAGCATCGGTCATTGTCATTCCCACCACATTAGGCACCAAACCTTCTCGTGGTTTTATTGTTGAAATATTTATTTTCTCATCGGAAACATCCATGAAAGCTTGCGGTGTTGAAATTTCCTTCTTTTTAATTTCTTTCAGTTTTAATTCCCCCGCTACTTCAATCATGTCTTCCGCAAAAGCATTGCCAATCAGTTGCACCTTTTTCTCTAAATCCTCTTCTTTTCGTTCAATAGGCGTTTTCATCATTGAATAAACCTTTAAGGCAATCTCTCGAAACACCGGACCAGCCACCGATCCACCATAATAAGCCCCCTTAGGGTCTAGAATAACAACAATCATTGAATATTTAGGATCATCGGCTGGAAAATAACCTGCAAAAGACGCTTGATACTTCTTATTACCTGATTTATGCCCATAACCATCAGAACCCGATGCCACCTGTGCTGTTCCAGTTTTTCCTGCAATTGGAATTGGCAAACTTTCTTGCAAAGCTTTCCCTGTTCCATCAACACAAACCCCTCGAAGCATAGCCTGCACCTTTCTCCTTGTTGATTCCGAACAAACCGATGGATTTAAAACCTCAGGGTTGAACTCTCTAATTTTCATTCCATTTGTTCGCACCTCTTTCACAAAACGAGGTTTCATCATCTTTCCATTGTTTGCTACAGCATTATAGAAAGTTAGCGTTTGCATTGGTGTCAACTCTATTTCATAGCCATAAGAAATCCACGCCAATGATGGCCCCCACCAATCGGCATCCGTAGGATATTTTATCAACGGCGTTGCTTCACCTTCAAAGCCAATATTTAGTTTTTTATTAATTCCAAAATTATACAAGCGATCAATAAACGCCCTTTCTCTTCCCTCATAACTTTTCACGATTGCCATGGCTGTACCAACATTCGACGAATACTCCAAAATTTCTTTCACCGTAATTTTACCATGCCCTCCCTTTCCATAGTCGCTATCATAAATTGTTTGTCCTTTATAAGTCCATTTCCCTTCTCCCACATCAAACACGGTAGTAGTGTCAACTTTACCATCTTCTAATGCTGCCATCAACGACATTAACTTGAATGTAGAACCTGGCTCAGCACGCCCTTGGTGACCAATTGCATAATTATAAGTTTCACCATAAGTTCCATCTTTTTTCCTTCCAACATTAGCAATAGCTTTTATATCTCCTGTTGCCACCTCCATCACTACCGCAGTCCCCCATTCAGCTTGCGATTTTTCCAACTGTCGCAACAAGGCATTTTCAGTAAAATCTTGTAAACTCACATTGAGTGTTGTAATTACATCTTGTCCATCTTCCGATTCCTTCACCGTTTTAGGCAACCACCTACCCGAATAGTTTCTCATAAATGCTAAACCATCAACACCTGCTAAATAAGTTTGCATCATTCCCTCGATACCTGAATTTCCTATATTTCCATGCAAACCACCATGAGCTCCTTTATTCAGATAGCCAATTGTGCGACTTGCCATATCGCCATGTGGCATGAATCGCCGGTTCTCTTGCTGTGGAATAAAGCCACTACCCATTTTCTCATTACTCATTGTGCTCATGGCTTCAAATCGCATCAATGTGTTGTAATCAACTGTGTTTTGATAAACTAAAAACCAGCGATTTTTTTTCTTAAATGCCGCATCAAGACGTTTCTTTAATGCCGATTTTGAAACTCCTAAAAGCTCAGCCACTTCCAATGCAAATGCATCGGCATATTGATGATAGTTCTTCACTACCCCAGGAGCCGCCAAATCAAAACGCAAAGAATAATATGGAATTGAGGTTGCAAGCAAAGTACCGTCATCGGCACACAAGTTTCCACGATTTGCCTCAAGCACCCGACGTTCATTCTCCAAGCGTTCCTTTAGTGTTTTCATCTCGCTCGTGTCTATTTGTTGAATATAGACGATTTTATAAAGAATAGTCAGCGCAAGCACTACGAATAAAACGTAGAACATAACAAAACGAAGCGATATAATGCGTTTACTTACCATTTTCTTTTCTCCTAAGCCTCTTTTACTTTAGGTTTCGAACTATTTCTTTTTTATTTTTTCAACCTTCAATTCCATTGGTGGTTTCGAGGGTGAATGAATTTCCATTCCTGCTGCTTCCACCTTTTCTTTTATCAATGATGGGCGATTCACCCGCATTAACTCAGCATCATAGGCAATTGAACTAGCTCTAAGCTCTTTTATTGAGCGTTTCACTTCATCGATACTGCGCAAGGTTTTTTCTGAAGCATAGCGATGACTTATTACAAGCAGCAAAAGAAAAACAATAAAAGCAATGTATTTCAATTGTGCTTGTGCCGATTCTTTCGATAAAGCTCGCCCCGATAAAAACATCTTAATTCGGCGTCCGAAACTTTCCTTTGCCATAGTCTTATTTTTTTTCTGCGATTCTCAGTTTTGCACTCCTTGCCCTTGGATTTCTTTCAATTTCTGCCTCATCGGGAACCACTACTTTTCTATTCACCGCTATCAAATCATTTTGAATATTCCCATAGAAGTCAACCTCCTGTTTCCCTTCGAAATTACCCGCCTTTATGAAGTTTTTAACCAAACGATCTTCCAATGAATGATAGGTAATCACCACCAAACGCCCTCCAGGATTTAACAACTCAACACTCTGCTCCAAAAACTCTTTCAAAACATCTAGCTCACCATTAGTTTCAATTCGCAATGCCTGAAAAACCTTTGCCAAATATTTCGATTCTGCTTTTTTAATCACACACGGTTCTATGGCCAACTTAAAATCGGCAATCGTTTTTATTGCTTTCTCTTTCCTTGCCTTACAAATTTGCTGTGCCAATTTCCAAGCATTCTCAACTTCTCCATATTGGCGGAACATTTTTGCCAAATCCTCATCGCACATTTCATTGACAATATCTGCGGCTGTTTTTTGAGCATTCCGATTCATTCGCATATCCAAATCGCCATCGAAACGAAATGAAAAACCGCGTTCTGCCACATCGAAATCATGCGACGAAACCCCCAAGTCTGCCAATATTCCATCTACTTTCTCCACTCCCTCATACTTCAAGAAGTTTCGCATATATTTAAAGTTATGACGAAAAAAAACAAAACGATCATCACAAAACACATTCTTCACCGCATCAACATCCTGATCGAAAGCATATAACTTCCCACCTGTCAACGCTTCTAATATTAACGAAGAATGACCTCCGCCTCCGAAAGTCACATCAACATATTTCCCATTTGGATCAATATTCAATCCATCAATACTTTCCTGCCTTAAAACAGGTATATGATATTCTGTATTCATTATAGCGCGTTTCTAAATTAAGTCTTCAATTACGAAATTTAATCGATACTACTGTTATATTTTAAAGGAACATTTCAACTAAGAGAGCGCACTTTTCGCTCAACACCTGCAAGAATCAGTACAAATCCATCTCGCATAAACTTCAAGGAATTCATCGCAATTCAAGAAACCAGTTACATTCTATTACTCCCCCCAAATGCCTGTCCAAAAAGCTCAGCATAATCACCCATCGAGTTAATGTATTCCTCATAAACTTTAACATCCCACAATCGAATACGATTCCCCTGCCCCACAAACACCACATCTTTTTCTATCCCCACTTTCTCCAAGAAGTTATTTGGAAAATTCATCCTATTTGTTGCCGCTGGCACTTGAACCACCTTAAACATTCGATAAAACATATCCAACAATCGACTATCTTTCTGATCATTCGGATTCAATCGCAAGGTTATCTGCTCCAAACGTTGCTCCCACACCTCCATCGGATAAATATTAATACATTTTTCATAGGGGTCTAACTCAATCGCCAACTGACCACCAGGCACACAGCCCCCCATGCCGTTTTTATAATCGGCAGGAAGAACAACGCGTCCTTTATCGTCAAATGTAGCAGTCTTTTCCGCTGAAAAATTCATATTACCTTCTTTGAGATTTCATTTCAAGGTGTAAAAATACATTCTTTTTTTCACAAATTCCACATTATTCCACTTTAAGTCACCACGATTATTAAAAAAGTTTTCAACAGAAAATAAAATTAACTGTTAATAAGTTGCGCACAAGCTCAAGCTACTCGAATTATAATATTGAAAATCAAACAACAATAGACTTATCAACATGAGTTGAAAAGGTTGAAATTAACAAGTTATCACATCGCAAAAATATCACATCTAAAGAGAAATAAATTAAACAAAGAATTAAAATCGTTAGTTAAAAATTCAATACTAATTAATTGTTTTACAGTCTAAACAAAATAAATAATACTACACATTCAAAATTCCAATTCCTTTTGTGGAATAAAGTGACTAAATATTTCATCAATTCAATTAAAATAGTTACTCAATGGCGTAATACTACCATAACGAAAGAGGAAAGCAAATCTATTATCCAGACTCTCCCAATAAAGCATTGATTTCAAAAATCAATCTAGTTCATGAAGCAAAAAAAAGTGATGAACAAAAAATATGGCTCTATACTGAAGATAGTGAATTGTCGAATTGTCGAATTATACTTGTTTAGTTAATTCCGCATGACAATCCAACAACAATCAAATGAACTTCACGTTGAAAGACGCACTGTATATGGATTCGATTAAATAATTAAATGTTCCCGCAGTCGTGTGGCGAGCTTCGATTAAATGATTAAAGACTATTGCAAGTGCATTGCAAGCGTGTTTCAATCACATCCTCCTCAAAGTTAGGAACAACTAAGGTGTCAAATTATTCTAGCCACTAATCCGTTGGTGGAATTAATTATTTGCAATTTTAACGAAGAATGTGCTATGCGTTTTCTTGTTTCATTGGTATTTTGGGAACTTCTTGGAATTAATTATTGAATTGAGGAGGCTGTTAAAGATACATTGCAATGCGGCACCATCAGGGAGATTGTGTAATATCTTATGAATCTATCAATTAATCATCGCCAACCGACACGCTTAATGACTATGTAGGTTAGAATACTACGATTTTAAAAAAGCTTATTGGTCCATTTTTATTTTGAAATGCAAAATTAAGCAAACTTATTTGTCCATATTTTTTTTGAAATGGTGTTTTAAGCCAACTTAATTGTTGATATTTTTTTTGATGTAGTGCTTTAAGCTAACTTAATTCTTGATATTTTTTTTGAAATGGTACTTTAAGCCAACTTAATTGTTGATAAACTTTTTGATGTGGTGCTTTAAGCCAACTTAATTAGCGGCATTTTTCCGCATGAGGTAAGTTAAGCTTGTAGTTATATTGTAATAGGAAGTGTTTTAGCAACGATTTTTGGTCGTTATAAGCCTAATCATAAGTTATCAGATTAAAAATGCACCGTTTTATTTCCGCCAACGAGTACACTATTCTTATCACGTAAACAACACCGTAGAATGTAATCCTTTTATAAACGAAAGGACAGAATAGATTCCGGTATAAGTCCGATGCCATGACAAGGACATTACACCGAAAAAGAATGCAAAAAAAAAGCTATCAGCAATGCTGATAGCTTTACGTTTCAGAGGTCAGTGGCGGATTCGAACCGCCGTACACGGTTTTGCAGACCGTTGCCTAGCCACTCGGCCAACCGACCATTATTTTGAAATCGAATGCAAATATAGAGGTTATTTTCTTTTTTGCAAACTTATTCTTTAATTTTTATCACTTTTCTTTTCTTCTTCGTTTCATTTGCACACTCACGCTTGTCATTTCACCGCCCATCGGAGGATTCATTTTCTCTACTTTCACCCATGCCCGTTGCACTTTTGGCAAAGCCAGCAGCTCATCGAGAATGCGCTTACACACATTTTCCAAAAGAGCCGACTTAATGCTCATTTCTTTTTTCACAACATCGTAAGCCAACTGATAATTCAGCGCATCATCTAAATTATCGGTTTCACCAGCCTTCGCACAATCAACCTTAAGCTTCACCTGTACTCTAAAGCATCCACCAATTTGGTTTTCCATTTCAAAATGCCCATGCTGAGCATAAAAAACGAGGTCTTTCAATTCAATTTTTCCCATTTCTTTATAAATATATCGACAAAAATAGTCGTTCTACAAATCTTTTCATGTATTTTGCCAAATGATTTTATATTTTTGTTTTTTATTTCGATCAGAACTCAAAAAAAAAAATATAAACATGAGCGATAATACTCCAGAAAAAGAAGTGATAGAGAAGAGAAAAAACTTCATTCATCAGATTATAGAAGAAGATTTAAAAAGTGGCAAAGTGAGCCAAATTCACACTCGATTCCCCCCAGAACCAAACGGTTATTTGCATATTGGTCATGCTAAATCAATTTGCTTGAATTTTGGAACGGCACAAAAGTACGGTGGACTAACAAACCTTCGCTTTGATGACACTAATCCTTCAAAAGAGGAAACAGAATATGTTGAATCAATTATGGCCGATGTTAAATGGCTTGGCTTTGATTGGGGCGATCGTTTATATTATGCCTCTGATTATTTTGAACAGCTTTATGATTTTGCCGTTCAATTAATCACCGATGGTAAAGCCTATGTAGATTTTCAAGGCTCGGCGGAAATCAGCTTGCAAAAAGGCACTCCCACAACTGCGGGAACCGATAGCCCCTATCGCAACACTTCGGCAAACGAGAATTTAGAATTATTCAGCCAAATGCGTGCTGGTAAATTTGATGAAGGAACGTGTGTATTGCGTGCTAAAATCGACATGACATCGCCCAACATGCACATGCGCGACCCTATTATTTATCGTATCATGAAGTCACACCACCACCGCACTGGAAACGATTGGTGTATATATCCGATGTATGACTTTGCTCATGGTCAGTGTGATTATTTCGAGGGCATTACTCACTCAATTTGCACCTTGGAGTTTGATGTTCACCGTCCGCTTTACGACTGGATGGTGAATGAATTGAAAACAAGCGACTATCGCCCTAATCAGTATGAGTTTTCACGTTTAAACCTGAACTATACTGTGATGAGCAAACGCAAGCTGTTGCAATTGGTGAAAGAAAATTATGTGAATGGCTGGGACGATCCACGCATGCCCACTGTGAGCGGTTTGCGTCGCCGTGGATATACTCCGGCATCTATTCGCAATTTTGCCGACATTGTAGGGGTAACAAAAGTGAACGGAACAACCGATGTTGCTTTGCTTGAAAACTGTATTCGAGAAGACCTCAACCTAAATGCTCAACGTGTGATGGGTGTGTTGAACCCGCTCAAAGTGGTAATAACAAACTATCCTGAAGGTCAGATTGAGCAATTGGAAGCAATAAACAATCCAGAAAATCCGGAAGCAGGAACTCGCTTAGTGCCTTTCACCCGTGAGATTTTTATTGAACGCGAAGACTTCATGGAAAATGCACCTAAGAAATTCTTCCGCCTCACTGAAGGAAGCGAGGTTAGATTGCGCTATGCCTATTTTATTACTTGCAACGAGGTTATTAAAGATGCAAATGGCGAAATTACAGAATTACACTGCACCTACGACCCCGAATCAAAAGGTGGAAAATCGCCCGATGGCAGAAAAGTGAAAGCTACATTACATTGGGTTTCCACAAGCGAAAATGTGAAGGCTGAAGTTCGCCTATATGATCGTTTATTTGCCGATGAGAATCCCGATGGACACAAGGATAAAGACTTCTTAGAATTTCTTAATCCCGATTCATTGGAAATTCTAAGAAATTGTTATATTGAGCCTTTTGTGAAGAATTGCAAACCGCTAGATTCTTTTCAATTTGAACGATTAGGCTACTTCAACATCGACCATGATTCAACGCCTGATAAATTGATTTTTAATCGCACAGTTGGACTCCGCGATAGCTGGGCAAAAGTTCAAAATCAATAAAATTAATTTTAGCGGGTGCCACACAAACGGCATCCGCTTTTTTTTCCATTTTCCATGTTTTGCTATTTTCTATTTAATTTAAATAGCATCGACACATATTAATTCCACACATCTTTCATATTTTTCACCCATGAGCAAGAAAAACATATCACTAATCGTTAACCCAATAGCTGGAGAACGCGATAATGTGAAATTCGCTAAACGAATTAGCAAATCGCTAGAGAAAAGCAATTGGGAAGTTGAGCTACTCATCACCGAATGTGCTGGTCATGCCAAAACACTCGCACAAGAAAAATCTCTAGAAAAAGATCTTATTATTGCATCGGTGGGCGGCGATGGAACTATTAACGAAATAGCATCGTCATTAGTTAATAGCAATACGCAAATGGCAATTATTCCTTGTGGTTCAGGAAATGGACTAGCCCGAATGACTGGCATTCCAAGTAATCCTAATCGATTAGTTAGCTATTTTGAAACAGGCAAATCCTCCCCTATCGATGTTGGCGTACTTGGCGATTATAATTTCTTCTGCACATGTGGATTTGGGTTTGATGCCATGGTGGCACATTCTTTTTCTCAAAGCAAACAACGTGGATTAAAAACATACATTGAGAGCACCGTTCAAAAAGCAATCGAATTTAATAGTTTATATGCCGAATTTACACTCGACGGGAAAGCTTTCAGCGGTGAATTTATGCTTGTTACGATTGCCAATGCAAATCAATATGGCAATAACGCATTTATTGCTCCCAATGCCAAACTCAATGATGGCTGGCTCGATATTACTATCATTCGGAAATTTCCAAAAATATTTGCGGGTGCTGCCATTGCTGCCCTTTTCACTAAACAAATTGAACAGTTTCGCTTTGTGGAAACATATCGTGCTAAAGAAATAGTCATTACTAAATTAGAAAATCCGTTATTTCATCGAGATGGCGATCATTTTCAAATCGATCTTCCGGTTAAAATTAGCATTATCCCCAATGGACTAAACCTGATACAGCCAACAATTGGCTTATTTAAGGAAACAGAACTCCGCCTTCACAAGCAACAGCTTGAATTTTATGAAATTCTAAAAAATAAAATCAAACTATGAGCTTGAAAATTGTCCTCTCCTTATGCCTTACTCTTTTTATATCTTGCCAAAGAAAACAAGCAAGCTCGCCCCCAGTAAATCCTGCGGAAAAAAAAGCACATCATTTTTCAGAACTAAAATCTAAAATTGGTGAAATTAAGTCGTTTGATGGAAACCGATTGCTCGAAACCGAAACGGCTTTTTTTATTGATAGCTCACTCATAGTTGCTCGTCTTTCACCCCTCATTGAAGCTTCACGCGTGGAAATTAAAACTTGGACTGGCGAAACATTCTCATGCAATAGCTTTGTTGCTATTGACAGAACCAATGATTTTATCATTCTCAAAAGCGAGAAAAACATCAGTGGAGGAATTATTTTAAACCCTTCTTTCATCGATACTATTGCAGAGGCTAAATTTCCAACAGCTCCAGAAAACAACATACTCAGCGTTAAAGTTGGCAAGATTTTTCCGGCTCAAAACATCAATGGAGCATTCAACTACAAAAGTTCCTTTTCCATGTATTCTAAAACCTATGGCTCGCCAATATTTGTCAACGACACATGCATCGGTATTGGATTTTCAGATGTGGTTGAGTATGACAAACTCGGGCTTTGTATTCCTTCCCCTATCATTCTTAAAGCTCTTGAGAATTCCGATAATAAGGCGCGCCCTTTCGCTGAATTAAAATCGCAAACCGACAAAGAAACTAGCCTTGCTAATAGTCAAATTAAGGGACTACTTATTGAAACATCGATGGGAAATATTACCATCAAACTTTTCAATGAAACTCCCGTTTATCGTGATAATTTCATTGCTTTAGTGCGCGAACAGTATTACGATAGCCTTCTCATTCATCGGGTTATTCCTGGTTTTTGCATTCAATCGGGTGCAGCCGACACTAAGTATGCTAAAGATGACGACATCGTGGGATGGCGTGGACCTGGTTACACACTTCCAGCACACATTGTTCCTTTGAAGTTTCATAAACGTGGAATGATTGGTTCGCCTCGAAAACCCGACACCATGAACAAGGAAAAGCGTTCCGATGGTTCGCAATTCTACATTGTAACTGGCAGAAGATATAGCAGTAGCGAACTTGATGCTATCAGTAAAGAAACTGGATATAAATTCAGTTCTTCGGAACGAGAATACTATCGAACCATTGGAGGAGCTCCTCATGTTGATGGCTCATACACCATTTTTGGGGAAGTTATATCGGGAATGGATGTTGCCGATAAAATTAATTCCGTGGCGGTTGATAAAGATTATCGCCCGATGAAAGATGTGCGAATTAAAAGGGTGAGAGTGATGGAATAGTCCATCCTAAGCTCCCCGAAGGGAGGGATAGAAACACTGACTTTATTCTAAGCTGGGCTTCTCAAAATTTTATTTTTCATTTCAAATTTGCCTTAAAGAAGCCTTCAATTTTGTCGAAAGGAATGTAGCTCTTTTCTCCGCCATCATATAAATCGGTGTGAACTGCATCGGGGATAATCAGTAATTCCTTGGGTTCATTGGCTGCTTTGTAGGCATCTTCGCTGAAATAGCGTGAATGTGCATTTTCGCCTGCTATAATCAAAACTGGGCGAGGTGATATTTCATCAATATAGGTCATCAATGGCATATTCATAAACGAAAGCGCATTGGTGATTGTCCACGACGCATTGGAATTGATGGAGCGAGAATGGAAACCCCGGTCGGTTTTGTAGTAGTTGGAATAACCACGTATTGCTTCTGGCTCTTCTCCTGTGAGTTGGTCGGGAGTAGGCAGACCGCCACCAGTATAAGCAGGCGAAGCATTCTCGGCATCTTTCCAACGCTGTTCGCCTAGCTGCACCAATGTTTCATGCCGTTGCTCGGGGGTTACACTGTCGTAATAGCCTTTGGAATTCACCCTCGACATGTCATACATACTCACCACTGCGACAGCCTTCACTCGCTTGTCGATAGCAGCCGCATTCAATCCCATGCCACCAAAACCGCAAATGCCGAAGATGCCCACTTTCTCTCTATCGACAAAAGGCTGAACGCCGAGATAGTCGATGGCTGCACAAAAATCTTCGGTGTTGATATCGGGCGAAGCCACATTTCGAGGCTGGCCACTGCTTTCGCCCGTATAGGAGGGGTCGAATGCCAAAACAGCAAAGCCACGTTGCGCCAATTCATTGGCATAAAGTCCAGAGGATTGTTCTTTCACGGCACCAAAAGGTCCGCTGATGGCAAGGGCTGCAAGTTTCTCTTCTCCACGAGTCTTCGGCAAATACAAATCGCCTACGAGCGTGATGCCATATCGATTAACGAAGCTCACTTTCTGACGAGTGATCGCATCGCTAAGTTCGAAAGTGTAGTGTTCTTGTTCTGAATTTTTCATGTTTTCTTCTTTTGAATTTGAGGTGTTGGTGCAAGCTTGAATAAATAAAGCCGACAGCAACAAAACGATTAATCTTCTTTTCATTTTCTAATTGGATAAAGGGGACTTCATAAATTTCAATGACAAAGGTGGGGCAATCTGCCGTTTTGTAGATACCTTGATTACCGAGATACTTACCTCGATTACGGAATCGCAACACCGGAGCTTCTTTTTTCGCCGTAGATGCTTATCTTTGATGAAAATAAATCAGACAACATTATCATTCCTCCCCTTGGGGAGCTTAGGAGGGCTTAATCATGACCAACATTATCACTATCAACAGCGTAAAAGAATACAACAAAGCCATGGGGCAGAAAACTTTGCACCCACTGGTGAGTGTGATTGACTTTTCAAAGTGCGAACCTTTTGAGTTTCAACGGATGCAACTGAATATTTATGCCATCTTTTTGAAAGATTTAAATTGTGGCGACATGATTTATGGACTCAATAAATATGACTATGAAGAAGGTTCGCTCATCTTCGTTTCACCAGGTCAGGTCTATGGCATCGACAGCAAAGGCGAAAAGCGGAGGGGTGTCGGCAAGGCTATTATTTTCCACCCCGATTTAATTCTCGGCACATCGCTTGGTAAGCACATCAATGATTACACCTTCTTTTCCTATGAGGTGAATGAATCGCTGCATCTTTCCAAACCTGAGCGCGAGGTGATTAATGAGCGTATTCGGGATATTCAAGATGAGTTAAAACAAGCCATCGACAACCATAGTCGCACACTGATTGTGTCGCATTTGGAATTATTTTTGAATTATTCGAAGCGGTTTTATGAGCGACAATTTATCACTCGAAGTCATGCAAATAAAGATATTCTCACTCGATTTGAAAAGGTGCTAAATGATTATTTTGCTTCGGAACAATCGCTCCTTTCGGGATTGCCTTCGGTGAAATATTGTGCCGATAGGCTGTTCATCTCTGCCAATTATTTGGGCGACTTGCTCAAAAAAGAAACAGGAAAATCAGCGCAAGAACACATCCATTTGAAGCTTATCGAGGTGTCTAAAATGAAGATTGTGGGCAGCGAAAAGGCGATTAGTGAAGTCGCCTATGAAGTAGGCTTCAAGCATCCGCAGCACTTCACTCGAATGTTTAAAAAGAGTGTGGGAATATCGCCGAGTGAATATCGGATTTCCTACAATAATCTTAAGGGGGGCTTCTCTAAATTAAAGCCCTAGCTGGCTAGCCCACAATAAACAGCATAGACACAAGAAAAACGGATAGCATGATGTGCTATCCGTTTTTCTTTATTCGCTATTCCCCCAACACCTTTTTCAACTTCTCCACAAAATAATCGGCTTGCGCCTTGCTTAATGTTGTAACTGAATTCACATCCTACGAACTAAGGTCTTGAAAAAAAAGATGCATGGCTAAACATAGCCTTGATTTTCTTTACCGAACTCACATTCCATAAACTTATATCTTGATTAAACAAGTTAGCAAATATTTAATTTATGCCAATTTATTTCATCTAGCGCGGTAGTGCTTGCCTTTTTTTCATAAATGGTAATCGATCATCATGTTTGAAAGCAACGGCACCAACAAACATATTGCTCCGATTATTAATTGAGCTAATATCCCACGAATTCAAATCTTGATTAAACGACTTAGCCCCTAAGAACATAGAACTCACATCTTTCAGTTTTGCAGTTTTCTCGCCCCATTCCATTGGAATAGAATCATTGCATGCAATATCACCGTTATTATAATCTGCCGCATAGTGAAACATATTTGCCATGCTCGTTACCGAACTCACGTCCCAAGAATTTAAATTCTGATTAAACGGTGTTGACATGAACATAGCAGTCATCGTAATCACCTTTCCCACATTCCACGAACTGACATCTTGATTAAACTTCGTGTTTCGAAACAAACCTTTTGCGTTTAATAGTTCAGCTGTCTTTTCTCCCCACAGCAAGGGTTTCTGCATTCCATTCCCCTCTTCTCCATTGTTAAATGCCTCTGCATAAGCAAACAAACATTGCATGTTTGAAACAGCACTCACATCCCAAGCGCTTACATCTTGATTAAATGAAGTTGCTTTGTTAAACATGTATTCCATGTTCATTACTGAACTCATATTCCAAGAATCCAAGTTCTGATTAAATGCAGAAGCTCCTGAAAACATATACGACATGTCAGTTACTGCACTCACATCCCAATTGTTAATACTTTGATTAAAAAGCAATGCCCCATGAAACATATGGCTCAAATTCAACGCCTGCTCTAAGTTTGGAACATCTGATGCTTTACCCTCCATATTACAACAGCCCCAAAAAGCAAATTGCATCGTTTCCCATTTCACATCGCCCCACTGATTTATTTCAGTAATTAGCTTGGCATATTCTGCTGCATTAAAACAAATGCTAGGAAAGCCACTACCATCGGGCTGCGTGTGAATTTCCACTCGAACAGTTTGGTTGTAACGATTCCTTGATGTGTAATTTTGAGTTTTAACCTCAGCCGTTTCGAGTAAGGCATTTGTCTTTGCATCATAAATATTAATTGTATAATTATATTTCAACCCTATTGTGGGAATAACAATTACTTCGCCTTCTGGCTTCCATGTCGTAATAAAGGGACGCTGAGCAAAAGAGCCCAACATCCCCAGAATTGAAAATAAAAAAAATATTGCAGCAAATTTCAATTTCATCAGTCAATCTTTTATTTTTAAAAATGAAAACATCTAAGAACCATCTCTACTATATTTCTACAATACGCTAATTTCATTCGCTTCAAAACGTTTTCTCTGTTTCTTTGATTTTACGAGCTTCATTAAGCTCATGGTTAACAATATCATTTCAGTCCTTTTCGATCAAAATACACGAACAATACAGCCATTAGTATGATCGGAATAATCATCCATCTAGTCATCAGTTTGTAATGTTTTAGATATTAGTCTACTTTTCTGTAATCTTTTATCTGAAGATTTCTTTCAATGGCAACTTTGAAAAAGAGCCTACTTGAGGGAATATTTTACCAAAGTTTTGCTCAGTCGTAAACTTCGCCATCATCGTTATACTGGTCAATGATTAAAGCTCTTTACTTGTAAATAACTTATCAGCAAAGACCTTCTCTTACTACTTAAATATTATAAATACGATAAGTAATTTATGGTTTGTGTGTTCTTTTTCCAAACATGTGCGTAGTATCTGCTTGTGCATTAAATGTCCAATTTTCAACATCTACTTTTCGAAAAATTGGAACATCGAAGAACATATATCTCATATCATTACATTGCGAAAGATTAGGAACATCGGTAGGCTTTTCTTGTAAAAATTTACATCCATAAAATGACGACATTAAATTCTCCCATTTCACATCGCCCCATTGAAGAATTCCAACGAGTTTCTCTCTGTTTTCAATACTATCGAAGCAAATACTCGGAAAACCGCTACCGTCGGGTTGCGGATAAATTTCCACAAGAAGCAACTGATTATATACCTGAAGGGTGTACATATTGCTACTCAATCCTTTCCTTTCCACCAGAAGCTCTTCACTAGCTGCATCATAAATCTTAATGTCATAGTTATATTTGTAGCCTTCTTTTGTTATGATAGAAATAGGCGATCCTGCTGGTTCCCACATTGTGATGAATGGACGTTGCGACTGTGCATGTATTGGAATAAGGAAATGAACCGAAATAGATATTAGAAATAATTGCCCTATTTTATATTTTTTCATTGTTGTAGAATGATTGAGAAAATACTTGATTATTTCTTTGTTGCACGAAGGCTTACCACATGATTTTGTCGCTCAATTTCAATAGTAATTTCCCTAAATAACAGATCATAAACCTCTGGTTTCATCTTTGCCATGGCCGATAGATAAACCAACAGTTTATCATTAATAATACTTACTACCATGGGCATTAATTCACTTGCCGATGCACCTTCTTTATATGCGCTAATTTTCGATACATAATTCACATATGCATTTTTGAAATCAAGTTGTGCGTTTTTAAGATTTGACACCATTCCCGAAAGATGCGTTACATCATTTATAAGTGTCGCATTTTCACTGCTGCTAAGCTCTTCTTGTAAGGATTCAATTTGTGCTGTTTGCTCTGTATATGACAATCGAACTAGTCCTAATCCGTACTTTTCGAAAACAGTCATCAATTTCGTTGCACTTTGCGCATTAGCCGTAAGGAGTGGCAATTTGCTGCACCCATGAAGATAGGTGTATAAAGCTCTGTAGGATTCGTCGCGTGCTTTATCGAATAAATCCAAGTCGGAGTAAACCTTATTTCGTTCAATGGCAATGATAAATAAATCGACCTGCTCTCGCAATTGCGAAAAAATAGTAACTAGTGTTTCATCGGATATAGTCGTGAATGAGCTATAAATATTCAGAATATTTTCAGCTGTTCCTCCCACCTCATTAATTCGTGCATTGGCACTTAAAGTTATTACTTTCATAATTGTCTTATTTTATTGTATTTATTCTTCTTTTTTTTCAGTAGTTTTATTTCTCCTAACAGAAGACTTCTGCACCCTTGTTTTGCTCTTCCCTGCACCGAGGGATGGATCATTCACTTCTGTTTTGCTCTTCCCTGCACCGAGAGATGACTCAATCACTTCTGTTTTGCTCTTCCCTGCACCAAAGGATGGCTCAATCGCTCCTACTTTGCTCTTCCCTGCACCTAGGGATGGCTCAATCACTTCTGTTTTGCTCTTCCCTGTACCGAGGGATTGTTCAATTGCCAACAACTTAATTCTCTTTACATTTAATTTAGTTTCTTGCAATTTTTTTTTTAATTGCATGATGGCACTTGTTGTTTCTATAATGAGCTCATGTTTAGCCATTTCTACCTCATAGCAATCTGCCAGTTTCAGTCGAATGGAACGTATCGCAAGCTTATTATCGTCAACATGCGACTTCATTTTTTCTACAAGCCTGATATTCTCATTCATTTGCCTTTCTAAATTTCTTCTCTCAGAAATAGCATTATATCGATTTGTCTTTATTCGATTAACTATTGCCAAAACTTCCGAAACTGTGTACCTTGGAAAAGATTCTAATGCCTCCACTTTTTTAGTACGGACCTGCTTTGTGGAAAATATTTTAAACATGATTGTATATTTTGAAAATTGAATAAATAGCCTAAAACAGCATAGGCTAAATAGCGAGAGAGAGTATCTGATGACTCCCTAAAGCTATTTAGCCTTTACACGAATTTATTGAATTCTTGGTGCGCCATTTTCTGCAACTGAACTCCACTATTGAGAGGCGACCTTTGAAATTGAAAAAAAGTTTGAGAAGAGAATATCCTTCCTTTTATAGTCAGGATATTTTGGTTAGAGTGCATTAAATTCAAGCAAGTTTCTTTAAAATCATTCATTTCGTTTCAACACATTAAGTTTATCATCAATCAATCTGATTTTCAGAAAAGCTTTCATCGCATGATTTATTCTTAAACTTAGCTCTATTTAAGTTCTTCATGAAGAAAAATAGTATCTGAAAACAGATTACTAAATGTTGAAAGTGGCTCCTATTTTAGCACCCAATTTAAATAAAGCAGGTATTGAGGAACTCCTTGTTTCGAACTCTGCATTTATGATTATTTTGGAAGCTCGTTTATTACTTCTAAATCTGTCACAAGATCAATTACACATACGGTTGTCAACAAATAGTATGACACTAAGTTATATTGTAATATTTTAATATGACAAGTGTTTTTAAAATAATCTTATTGATTTTAACACAGGTTAACCATCAGAGCTTGATAAATCTTGATTTTAAGGCACAAAAAAAAAGAGATAGCTTATTTTGTTTCCAAAATAAGCTATCTCTTATCTAAAATCTACTTAAATTAATTAAGGCAAATAAACATCCATAATGTTACACCCTTTTCATCGATTCTGGTCATAAAATTTCACATTATCTAATCACCTTTTTCAACTTCTCCACAAAATAATCGGCTTGCGCCTTGCTTAATGTTAGCGGTGGAAGTAAACGAATAATATTCGCTCCCGAAACACCAGTAAATATCAGCTCTTCAAACAGTAATTTCCTGCGAATTTCTTTCACCTCATCTTGAAATTCAAGACCAATCATCAAGCCATATCCACGTACTTCTTTAATCTGAGGAATTTTTCTTAATTCATTCATTAAATAAGTTCCCAATTCTTTGGAATGTTCAATCAATCGCTCATTTTCCAATACCTCTAGAACAGCATTGGCAGCAGCACATGCCAAATAATTACCTCCAAAAGTAGTGCCCAACATGCCATGGACGGCTGCAATGTCGGGAGCAATTAAAACTCCGCCAATTGGAAAACCATTACCCATTCCTTTAGCCATTGTAATCAAATCGGGTTTCACATTGGCATACTGAAAAGCAAAGAAACGACCACTTCTGCCATATCCTGATTGAATTTCATCGAGAATAAGTTTTGTGCCATGCTTCTTGCACAAGGCAGCAAGCGACTCTAAGAATGCAGGTTCAGGAATGCGTATTCCTCCAACACCTTGAATCCCTTCAATAATAACTGCTGCATATTGCTCACTCTTCAATTCTTCCTCAACGGCTTCAAGATTGCCAAAAGGCACAATTTTCACGTGAGGAGTTTCATTGACTGGGGCTATGATTTTCGGATTGTCGGTTGCTGCCACCGCTGCCGATGTTCGTCCATGAAACGACTTATCGAAACTCAATATTTTCTTTCTACCCGTTGCAAAAGAAGCAACTTTAATCGCATTTTCGTTTGCTTCAGCACCCGAGTTTATTAGGAACAATTGATAATCATCACATCCTGATAGTCGCCCTAGTCGTTCGGCCAATTCTTGCTGTTGCGGAATTTGCACTGAATTACTATAAAAGGCAATCTGATGCAGTTGTGTTGTCATTTTCTCAACATAAGTTGGGTGCGCATGACCAATTGAAATCACCGCATGACCCCCATAAAGGTCGAGATATTTTTTGCCCTCACTGTCCCACACATATTCGCCAGCAGCTTTCACTGGTGCAATGTTGAACAGAGGATATACATTGAATAAGTTCATAACATTAAGCCCCCTCGAACAACTCAAAGAAGTAGTTAGAGTAATGGGTTATTTTAATTAATACTTTGAAATTTTATCTTTAGTTTCTGTGCACCCTTTCGGGAGAAAGAACGAACTAAAAAGCAGTAGCCTTCAAGTTTAATCCTGCTTTTTCATCAAAACCGAACATCAAATTCATGTTTTGCACAGCTTGTCCCGATGCTCCTTTCAGCAGATTATCTATCACAGATAAAATCATCAGTTTATCGCCATGCTTTTCTAAATGAATCAATGCCTTATTGGTTCCAACCACCTGTTTTAAATCAATATTTTCCTTCACCACATGCACAAAAGGGTGCGAAGCATAATAGGACTCATAAAGCAAGTATGCCTCTTCTTGGCTACCATTAAAATGCGTGTAGACCGATGCAAAAATACCTCGGGTGTGATTTCCCCTCACGGGAATAAAATTCACATCAAAATCGAATGATGATTGCAATTGTTTAAAGCTCTGTTTAATTTCTCCAAGATGCTGATGTTCAAAAGCCTTATAGACCGATAAATTAGCCGACCTCCAGCTAAAGTGAGTTGATTCACTCGGAGCCTGACCAGCACCTGTTGAACCAGTAATGGCATGCACATGCAACTCATCGACCAAAAGTCCAGCAGCTGCCAAAGGCAAAACAGCCAGTTGGATTCCAGTGGCAAAGCAGCCCGGATTTGCTATATACTTTGCTTGATCAATAGCTCCCCTATTTAATTCAGGAAGCCCATAGATAAAACCATTTTCCTCACGTTTCAAGCGAAAATCATGACTCAAATCAATCACTTTAATCGAGGCCGGAAGATTATTATTTGCCATAAATTCAAGCGACTTGCCATGCCCCATGCAGAGAAATACAACATCAATAGCCGTGTAGTCGGCTTTGGAAATAAATATCAACTCCGTTTCACCAATCAAATCGGCATGCACCGATGAAACAGCATTGCCAGCGTTGCTCGAACTCTGCACAAAGATGATTTCGGCATGAGGATGATTTATTAAAATGCGCAACAACTCGCCAGCCGTATATCCTGCTCCGCCAATTACGCCTACTTTAATTTTTTCCATTGTTTTTTGCATTAACAGCTTGATGAATTTTCATTGAATTGCCCATAATCTTTGTGAATCCCTTCACATCTTGAGCCGACCATGCATTGTTCATTTCACCATATTCGCCAAAACCCGATTTCATCAAATCATAGGGAGAATCGATGCCAACAAGCACATAATGATAGGGCTTCAAGGTAACAATCACTCTTCCAGTAACGTTTTCTTGGGTGCTTTCGAGGAAGGTCTCGATGTTGCGCATCACGGGGTCGAGATACTGACTTTCATGTAGAAACATGCCATACCAGTTGCCTAATTGCTCTTTCCAATATTGTTGCCACTTGCCCAAGGTGTGTTTTTCGAGCATTTGGTGTGCTTTAATAATAATCATAGCCGCAGCAGCTTCAAAGCCCACTCGCCCTTTTATGCCAATAATTGTATCGCCAATGTGCATATCTCTTCCAATGCCAAAGGGCGAAGCTAAAGCCTCAACAGCACGAATTGCATCGACACCATTGGCAAAGGTTTCGCCATTTACAGCTTTCAATTGCCCCTTTTCATAGTCGAGCATAATATCTTCTTCATCGTCGTCTTCTTTCACGCAAGGCGACGGATAGGCAGATTCAGGAAGCGTTTGGTCGGATGTCAGCGTTTCTTTTCCTCCAATGCTCGTTCCCCACAAACCTTTGTTGATTGAATAAGTCATTTTCGACCAATCACGTTGCACACCATGATGTTTCAAGTAGTCGATTTCCTCTTGACGCGAAAGTTTAAGGTCGCGCGTGGGAGTTAGAATTTGAATATCGGGAGCAAGCACATCGAAAGTAAGATCGAACCGTACTTGATCGTTACCAGCACCTGTTGAACCATGCGCCACATATTTTGCGCCAATTTTTTTAGCGTATTCAATGATTGCAATGGCTTGAAAAATACGCTCCGAGCTCACCGAAATCGGATAAGTGTTATTCCGCAGCACATTGCCATAAACCATGTATCTGATACATTTATTATAGTAGGTGTCGGTAACATCGAGGGTAACGTGCTTCACCGATCCAAGTTCATAGGCCTTTTCTTCAATTGATTTCAATTCATCCTCGTTGAACCCGCCAGTGTTAGCTAAAGCGGTATATACTTCTAAGTTTTTCTCTTTCGAGAGATACATGGCGCAATAAGAGGTGTCAAGACCGCCAGAGTACGCCAAAACTACTTTTTCTTTCATCTGTTTATAATTTGTTATTCGTTTTCAAAAAATGTTCAATATCCAGCAATAACGCTACATAACCACACGCAACCAAGGGCTAGTCATTTTCATCACTTTCTTCTCAACTTCTGAATAATGTCCATTAATCCATTTTTCTTTTTCTCATCTTTTGAAGAAAGCTTCTTATTCTCCCAATTTGGGTCGAAAAGCATGCCTGTGCACAAACACTTAGTGCGATTGGTTCGTACGAGAATATCGTAGTTCACACAGCTTTGGCAGCCTTTCCAGAATGCTTCATCATCGGTTAATTCGGAGAATGTTACGGGATGATAACCTAAGTCATGATTTATTTTCATAACAGCCAAACCAGTTGTTAAGCCGAATATTTTAGCTTCTGGGAACTTCTTCCTTGAAGTTTCAAAAGCTTTTTCTTTAATTTTCCGTGCCAATCCATGACTGCGGAAAGCTTTATCAACAATAAGTCCTGAGTTTGCCACGAATTTATTGTGCCCCCAAGTTTCAATGTAACAAAATCCTGCAAATTGGTCTCCATCGAGAGCAATGATTGCTTTACCTTCGTTAATCTTTGCGGCAATGTATTCATCGGTTCGACGGGCAATACCTGTTCCGCGCTCCTTCGATGCCGCATCGATGGTGTCATTAATGAGAGTTACATATTTCAAATGCGACTCATCGGCTACTACAACTTTCAATTTATTATTCATATTTTCTTAATCCGCTAATCTTAAAGTCTTCCTTCTAATGTTGGCAACACATGGAGCAAGGACTTCTTAAAATCTTCTGATGAAACTCCTTCACGCAAAACCACCATAATTGTATCATCGCCTGCCACACATCCTAAGATTTCATTCACCGAAGCCTCGTCGATGTAGGCTGCAATGCCACTTGCAAAAGCTGGCTTTGTTTTAATTACCGCTATATTCTGAGAAAACTCTATTCCCCTGAATCCATCGGCAAAAAAACTTCCAGAGTGCGCTATTGCCGCCTTTTGAACCAAATTCAAATCGGGCAATACATATTTATACGATGTTCCATTTGATACTTTCACAATTTGCATCACTTTTAAATCGCGCGACAAGGTGGCTTGGGTCACCACATGTCCTTCTTCCGCCAATTTGCTCAAAATATCGTCCTGAGAAACCACATCGTTCAAGCTAATAATTCGTCGAATAGCTGTTTGCCTACTTATTATCTTACTCATTCATGTATGTTTATACAATTAATTCTGCAAAGAAAGTCATTTAATTCCAATTTCACGCATATTTATACGTAAATTTAATTGTAATGTGTATATAAATTCATTTACACAACAGAAAGATGAATTTATTGACCACAACGGAAAATTTCTCACCAAAGAAGTTCATTTAATTCACCTCGTGAAAAAATATGTACTAATATGGTTACCATGCGGTGTGTAGTTCCAAGGTTGCGGTGTGTGGTTGTGATGTTCACGACTGATCTGTTGCAAAAAAGCTCGGGAACGTCAGCGCACTACTTACATCACTTTCCCAACTGCTGAGGAACGCCAGCGCACTACTTACATCGCTTTCCCAACTGCTTGGGAACGTCAGCGCACAACTGCATTGGCGTTTCTTTCACGTAAAAAACGTCGCTGCACAAGAACATTTGCGTTTCTAACACGGGAAATACGCCATTGCACAAGAACATATGCATTCCTAACACGGGAAATACGTCATTGCACAAGAAATTATGCGTTCCTAACACCTAAAAAACGCATCTGCACAACTGCAATGGCGTTTCCGAGACGTAAAAAACGCATCTGCACAACTGCAATGGCGTTTCCGACACGTAGAAAACGCATATGTACGACTGCAATGGTGTTTCCGACACTTAGAAAACGCATATGTACGACTGCAATGGCGTTTCCGACACGTAGAAAACGCATATGCACGACTGCAATGGCGTTCCTCAGCAGTTCGGAAAGCATGAAATTTGCTGTTCCAAACGACTAAAAGACTGTTTTTCAGACATGTTTTGAAACGCACCCCCATTGCGTCTCTACGGAACGCCCTTTATTGGGCGTGTTGGTGTTGCCATTCGGGATCCGTTCAGGGTTGCAGTTCAGGGTTGTGATGTTCATGATTGGCGTATTCCAAAAAAAGCGCAAAAAGAATTGTTATTTTAATAAATATCTCTATCTTTGGGAAATAACTAATCTAAAACTATGAATCCCACAACAAACACACAAAACTTCAGCTTCGAGCCCTCCCCCTTCGGGGGAGACGGAGGGGGCTCCCCCGCAAGCGGTGATAACTACGAAAAACTCCAATATTACTACCACCCCAACTATTTGGGAAGTGCCTCATATATCACAAATTTAGATGGCGAAGTGGTTCAGCATGTAGAATACGTGCCATTCGGTGAAGTGTTTATTGAAGAAAGAAATAATACTTGGAATACGCCTTTCCTTTTCAATGGAAAGGAACTGGATGAAGAGACAGGATTGTATTATTATGGAGCGAGGTATTATAATCCGAGGGTGAGTTTGTGGTATGGGGTGGATCCGCTGGCTGAAAAAAGGTCAAATATGTCTCCATACAACTACTGCTCATGGAATCCTATTGTGAAAATTGATCCTAATGGGATGGATGAATGGGAGTTGGATAAAAAGGGAAATATTACCAATCGGATAGAAAATAAGAAACATGATAGTTTTCATATTATGGATAACGAAGGAAATAGGACTGTAAGCACTAGAAATTTTGATAGAGGAACCGTTTCCGCTGTTCGAAAACCTACCATTAATACAACCAATGGGAGAAGGACATTAACTACTTTTGAAATATCAGGAGATGAAAATGCCAAGGAAATATTTGAATTTTTAGGAGATAATTACACAAGAGCAAGCGGTAAGCCCATTGAATGGACACACGCAAAGATAGGAACAGAAAAATCAGGCAGAAATATTATAGGAACTTCTCATGATGAAAGTTCTACGCCAGTTGGACATTACTTGCGCTTAACAGGTTATACGCTTCGAGAAGTGAATCATAATCATCCGAGTGGATATAATACTCCATCTTGGGATCAATCAAATGGAGCTGAAAATTCACGAAGAGGAGATGTTCCAGCGGCAAAGCTATATAAGGAAAAATTTCCAAATGTAAAGTTAAATATACATACAAAACAACATAAATACAGCCCTTATGATGAATATGGAACATTAGATACAAGAATATTAAAAGGGCAAATAAGATGAATATAATGCTTAAAGGTATCCTCTTATTGTTTTTTACTATAGATACAGCTTATTCTAATAGTTGTTCATTGAATTTTGAACCAGTTCCTGTATATAAAATAGTAGATGATAGCTTTAAATTAATTTTAGATAACTTTGTTATTAATGAAGCTCAGTATGAAGATTTTGATTCAAGCACAGTCCTCTATATTAACACAATGAATGAGGATGGAACTATAATTCAAATATCTTCAGGAGGTAAAAGTAAAAACGGTCCAGCATTAGACAAATTTTATATGGATCATACCGTTGGAATTGTGTTCTATAAAGCGCATATTATTTTACTATATGGAAGGTCTGTTATTAACTCAAAAATAGCAAAAAGAACAAGTGAAACATATCGACTAAAAGTTGCAGAAAGCGATTGCTCGTATGTTGTTTCAGAAGACGATTCTTTCTCTCCAACCTTTTGGTTTTGTCAATACATAAACGACAGATTAGAAATTGTTAATAAGGTTAACAGGCAAGGTAGCCGAGATAGTTCTTCAAGCACAATAAGTGGGAAATATGAGTGCATACAATAACGATTATGTAAATAGTGCAGGGGTTTGCTGCTGGCCATCCGCCGATGGCAACTTGGCCACCAAGTCCATCCCCGTAAGCGATGATAACTACGAGAAACTCCAGTATTATTATCATCCCGACCACTTGGGTAGTGCAAGTTATATTACAAACCTTGATGGTGAGGTAGTGCAGCATATAATCTATACCCCTTGGGGTGAAGTATTTTGTGAAGAGCGCAACAACACGTGGAACACGCCTTTCCTTTTCAATGGCAAGGAGTTGGACGAGGAGACAGGGCTTTATTATTATGGGGCAAGGTATTATAATCCGAGGGTGAGTTTGTGGTATGGTGTGGATCCGATGTTTGATAAGTATCCAAGCATGAGTCCGTATAATTATTGTGCCAATAATCCAATAATATTAGTGGATAGAGAGGGAGAATCACCAACATTGATAACAGGTGCTATTGGAGCTGTAGCAGGCGCATTGATTGGTGGAGGCATTGAGATTGGCAAACAATTATGGACAGAAGGTAGTGTTACGGATTGGAGTGCAGTTGGAGGAGGTGCAGTGCAAGGGCTAATAACTGGAGGAGCTGCAGGCTTAACTGGAGGAGCAAGTCTTGCTGTAACAGCTGGCGTTGCTGGGGCAGCAAATGCTGTGGGAGGCACTGTTAACAGGAGCATACAGGGAGAAGAAACGACAGTTACTGACGTTGCTATTGATGCTTCTATTGGAGCTGTGCTTGGAGCAGGTGGTAAAATTATTGGTGGTGCATCCAAAGAGGCTGTAGATGATTTATCGAATGCAGCAAAAGGTAAAATTGGAGAGGCAGCAAGTCAAGTGAAATATGGAGCAAAAGGCTACGTTAGCAAAGGTAAAGACATAGTCGCCACTGGTGGTAAGACTGCAACAGGAAGACCTCAAGTTGCTAAGTATGACCACAATATGACAAATATAATAACTGGCAAGAAGATTACCGTAGAGAGTAAATTCAATACGAGTAGATTAACTGGCAATCAAAAAGCAGCATGGCGTCCTGAATTTATTTTGGATAGGACAACGAGTCAAGAAATAGGCAATGCTGTTGGCGCAACAGCTACTGGAGTTGGTGCGGGTATTTCATCTCAAACAAATAGTAAATAATGAATTTGTCATATAAACTATCGAATAAAGAGCTTTTAGCAATCAGAAATAAAATTTTTGTAGATAATGGCATTCCAATTCTTAAGCAGAAAGGTTTTGTTCAATCTCCATTTTCAACAGCTCGTTTTGGAACAGCTCGTTTTGGGGTATTCTATGAGCTGTGTCGATTAAAACAAAACTCGCAATTAGAAATGCTACTTGTTAAAATTGTCGAAGATGATAGGTGGATACAAATTTACTTGAATATATTCAAACTACACCCAAAAGTAGTTACTATTGAACAGCTACATGGTATTGATGGGGTAAAGTATCATCTCAGACCTAATGATTTTACAAAATTACGATTGAAGTCAGATGAAATAAAAGGAATGCCGTTATTCAATTATGATTTCTGGTTAAGAAATCATAAGTTGAAGTGTTTCTTTACTAAAAAAGGATTTGATAGTAGAGTAAAACAATTAGGAGCTATTATTAAAGAGGATATGAGCAGAATCGATTATTTTATTGATAGGTGGAGTGAGATATGTCAGCATCCTTTTACTACTAGTTGGGATGGCACATATATAAAAGGAAGCCTTCCAGAAGCATTGAAGGGAACATTAGTTGATGAATCTTATTATGGCAAGGACAACATACCTATTAACTATTAAATTTAGAAAATAATACGATAAAACTGATGACTTATCAAATTAAGAAAATAAAAAGCAAACGGCAGCTCTATCCATTTTGGGTAGGGCTGTTTTACTTTTAGTGGTTCTTGCTTCGGCTGTTATCAGTCATCCGACAGTCTACCAAAAACTTATCAACAACGCCCCAAAGTATCCCTCCGATCAACTACATCTTTTCCATTGCTGGGAAACTCGTTTTCTTTGCGTACATGAATAGAATAGAGAAACGCGAGCAAACATAGATGCGGGACATTACGACTTATGGCGACAAGAAGCAACTAAGCTTTACCACCCCACCACTTCAAAATTAGCTGACTATGCGAAATTTAACACAGAATATGATGCCATATCGCCCACAGTTACTACATTTGACGAAATGGATAGAGCCACGCAAATAACAATGCCCGACGGCACAAAATCCACCAACGCCTATAGCGTGGAGGGCAATTTGCTGCGCACGCTCAGCACCGACGCCATGGGCGGTGAGAGGG
>JBKEAC010000165.1:0-21007 GCA_047971925.1 Mangrovibacterium sp. | reverse complement strand
TGCTATATTACAAAAACTGAATTCAGTTTTCACCATATAGGAGTCCTGTATTACAAAAACTGAATTCAGTTTTCACCATATAGGGGTGCTATATTACAAAAACTGAATTCAGTTTTCACCATATAGGAGTCCTGTATTACAAAAACTGAATTCAGTTTTTACCATATAGGGGTGCTGTATTACAAAAACTGAATTCAGTTTTTACCATATAGGGGTGCTATATTACAAAAACTGAATTCAGTTTTCACCATATAGGAGTCCTGTATTACAAAAACTGAATTCAGTTTTCACCATATAGGGGTGCTATATTACAAAAACTGAATTCAGTTTTCACCATATAGGAGTCCTGTATTACAAAAACTGAATTCAGTTTTTACCATATAGGAGTGCTATATTACAAAAACTGAATTCAGTTAAGTATTAAATGTTACAATTTAAGCCGAAAAACAGCTAAGATAACTCTTAATCATTCTAAATAGCACGGTGTATTAGTTGTTTTTAAATGATTTAGCAAATAAAATGAATAAAAATTCGCCAAAATGTATAAAAACTTGCTCGAAAGTATATGTATGTAATTGGAAAGCCGGTCGGATTTTAATCGATCGTCATTAATGGTTTTATTTTTTCTTCAGATTAAATTTTTTAAAGTTTAGAATTATGACTACACAGTTAGTTGAAATTGGAACGGACATCTAAGTTGGTGAAATGAATTCTTTAGCACAAGCTCTTTGAAAGACCTTTTGCGTTTTTTTTTGATACTGCGTGAATCTTTTTTAATAATTCAGTTTTTTGAATTGGTTTTTCATCGAGGGGAATGATTAATGGGGACTTCTAAAAATTAGCTGTTAGGTCATTTTGATTTTATGGGAGATAGATTTTGGACTAATTTCACAGAAGCATAGCGAGCTATGGTTTAAGAAATTAGTGCAAAAGATACGCTCAGAAAACAAAATGAACAACAGCTGTATTTAGCAGCTTCCCCAATTTAAAACTAATTTTTAGAAGTCCCCTATAATCTTCCTCTTTGTGAATTGCAGGGTTGCTCGTGTTCACAATTGTATAATCAATATCATATTTTTGATGGAATATCGCATTCTCGTTGATAGCTTCAATAGAGAGCAAGCTATCAGGAATATTGGAGTAAAAATTAATAGGGATAACATTGTCAGATATACCTGTTGATAATTGCAATATTGATAAATCTATACTCTCTTCAATTTTTGCTTTAAGATAGTATTTTTCTGTTTCATCAGCAGTACTTTCTTCATTAGAAGTAGGTAAGACATTAGTATTCTCATCATTACATGATGTAAATAATGCTGTTGCGATAAATAAGGCAGCAATGTAATTTTTATTCATAGTGTTTGGAATCGATTGTTTACAAATGTATGAATAGATATATATTGTTAATGTTTGCGATTAGTATTATGTATATCTATTGAATGCAAATTAATCTTTAATTTACAAACCATCAATTAGGAACTACATTAAATAACATTGTGTGCAAACCTCATAAACAACAAGTTGTCAGTTATTAAAAAGAGTTTCAGATAATCTTTCCAATAACCGAAGAACAAGCAGCAAAATCTTTTATAGAACTCAGCTTATTCAATGAAATTGAAAAATGTGAGCACTCAAAGCTTTTGAATTTGATAGATATTATTATTTTTGTCGTTTATTATTTTAAATTCATACTATGAAACGAATTTTGTTTTTATCAGTTTTAGCCCTATTCATGGCTAGAACATCAAGTGCACAAACCGATCGTGCCATGTCTTTAAGTTTAAACTTCAACCCCACATTCAATTGGCTAAATGTGAGTGGTAATGATGCAGAAAAATCAAAAGTTGGCATGGGATTTGATTACGGTATTAACGCCGACTTCTTCATTAACCACAATGATCGTTATGCCATTACAACAGGTTTGACTATTTCAAACATCAATTCAAAAGTTAATTACAAACCCGATCATGCAGCCTCAATCAATGTGGCGAAATTTGCCGAAAATAGTTCTTTCAGCGTTGATTATCGTTTAAAGTACATTGAGGTTCCAGTTGCTTTCCGTCTTCGCACCAAGCAATTTGATCGTTTTACAGGTTGGGGGCAATTTGGTTTATTCACAGGATGGAATTTTAGCGCAAAAGCAAGCACAAGCGATAATCAACTCGATGATACCAACATTAACAAAGATGTGCGTCTTTTCAACATGGGAATGAATGTGGGTGTTGGTTGTGAATATGATTTAGGCGAAAGCAATGCCGTGAGTCTTGGTTTAGTTTACAAGAACGGATTCATGAATGTCATGAAACACGATTTGGGCGACAAATCGACTATCAAAGGGCTTGTTCTGCAAGTAGGATTCCTTTTCTAAATACTTTTAGAGCCTTCAGTTCACTGGAGGCTCTTTTTTTAACGAGCGATTATTTCAGCACGCCATTATTAACACACAAATTTATACATTCCGATGAAAATAGCCTTAGCACAACAAAACTACACAGTGGGCGACTTAACAGGGAACGCCCAAAAAATAATAACTGCAATCGAAAGCGCAAAGAAGCAAGGTGCAGAACTCATTGTTTTTTCGGAATTATCAATTTGTGGTTATTATCCACATGACATGCTAGAAGATGGAGCTTTCATCGATCGTTGTATTGCTCAAGTAGAAATTATTGCCACTCATTGCAAAGGAATAGCGGCGGTGCTTGGAGCTCCGAGCATAAATCCTTCGGCGAGCGGAAAAAAATTATACAACTCGGCCTATTTTCTAGCCAATGGTGTTGTTAATTCGGTGCGACACAAAACATCGCTCCCCACCTACGACATCTTTGAAGAATATCGACACTTTGAACCAAATAGGCAGTTCAACACCATTGAATATAAAGGTGAAATCATTGCGCTAACCATCTGCGAAGACCTTTGGGAAGAAGTGCCCATTGCCAATCAGTTCTCCAAAGAGAGCATTTATCTTCGCCGACCGCTAGGCATTTTAAGTCAGCTGAATCCAAGTTTAGTTGTTAACATTGCAGCCTCGCCATTTTCTTATAATCAGGCAAATGAGCGGCACAAAGTTCTTTTAAAAGCCACGCAAAAATATAAGCTCCCGATTGTCTATGTCAATCAAGTGGGTGCCAATTCGGAAGTGGTGTTCGATGGAGGTTCGTGCTTTGTTAATTCGCAAGGAGAGATTTGTCAAACCTTGAGCTATTTTCAAGAAGATATACAGATCATCGACACCCTTTCGGCAGAAGGAAGCACGTCAATTCAAAAGATTGATAAGATTGCGAGCATTCACCAAGCTTTAATTATCGGAATACGCGATTATTTTCAAAAAATGAACTTCAAATCGGTTGTACTTGGACTTTCAGGAGGTATTGATTCTGCTGTTGTGTGTGCTTTAGCCGTTGAGGCTTTAGGACACGAAAATGTGCATGGTATTTTAATGCCTTCAAAATATTCATCTGACCATTCGATTGTTGATGCCGAGAAACTGGCACAAAATTTAAATATCAAGCATAACACCATTGCCATAAAAGACCTAGTTTCTGAATTCGACAAAGGCTTAGAAAAGATGTTTGAAAACACTACTGAGGGTGTGGCAGAAGAGAATATTCAAGCACGAATTCGAGGAACTCTGCTCATGGCTATTTCAAATAAATTTGGTCACATTTTGCTAAATACCACTAACAAGAGCGAATGTGCTGTGGGCTATGGCACCCTCTATGGCGATATGAATGGAGGGCTATCGATACTTGGAGATCTATATAAAACCGATGTATATCACTTAGCACGATACATCAACCGAGAAAAAGAAATTATTCCCGAAAATAGCATTAACAAAGCACCATCGGCCGAGCTACGACCAAATCAAGTTGATACCGATTCATTGCCCGATTACGACACGCTCGATGCAATCCTCTTTGCCTATATTGAGAACCAATTATCGACCGATGAAATTATTAAACTAGGATATGATAAATCGGTGGTTGAAAGAATTGTGCGCTTGGTGAATAGCAACGAATACAAACGATACCAAGCACCGCCAATCCTTCGAATCAGCTCAAAAGCTTTTGGCTTAGGTAGAAGAATGCCTCTAGTGGCAAAATTTTAAAATTTAATACAAAGTCTTCTTTATATTCAAAATGATGATTCAAAGCGACGAAGAACTAATTAACTGGGCATTTAGCAACGAAAAATCGGTTTTTAGCACACTAAGTGAGCAAGAGAAAACAAATCTTTTACCTCACATGCAGATTTTGAAGCTTAAACGAGGCGACAAAATCTATTGGGAGGGTGAAAAGCCTTCAGGATTACTCGTTCTGTTGGCTGGAAAGGTAAAGATATTTAAAGAAGGAGTGGGCGGTCGTGAGCAAATTGTGCGCATGACAAAACCGCTTGGCTATGTGGGCTATCGAGCACTCATTGCGAAAGAAATTCACAACGCTTGTTCAGTGGCTCTTGAAGAAGCTCGTGTGCTGAAGGTTGAACCAAACTATTTCTTCGATGAGCTTTTAAAAAACAACGAATTCACCCTTCGATTACTCAGAAAAATGTCGGAAGAGCTCGGATTCTCAAACTCAAGAACGGTCAATCTTACTCAGAAACACATTCGTGGAAGAATGGCAGAAGCACTCTTGCTGCTAACAAAAAAGTATGGCTTTGAGATGAATGAAATAACATTGAAAGCTTCGTTAACGCGTGAAGATTTGGCAACACTTTCCAACATGACAACGGCCAATGCCATTCGAACACTTTCGAACTTTGTTAAGGAAGAACTTATTGCCGTTGAGAAACGAAAAGTGAGCTTGCTAAATCTTGCTGAACTCGAGAAAATCAGCTCACAAGGATAGTCCATTTTTAAAAAACAATTCACATGTCAATCATTTTTGGAATCATAAAATTCATTTTCTTCTTTTTCGTTGTTCTCCTTATTCTAGGATTCTTTTTGCTTCGCCGATTACAAAAAAAGGCTCAAGAACAATTTTATAGAAATCATCACCCCCAAGAATATCAACAAGAGCACATGGGAGAAACGACGATAAAAAACCATCAAGAAAAATCAAGTAAACAAGAAGAATATACCAGCTACGAGGAAGTGGAGTGATATTCCTATCGACGGAAGTCATTTTTTCAAATTTTACGCTATATTTGTATTTCAAATTGGGTAATTTCTTTAAAAATAATGACCATTGAGTGTAAATACTGCTCTTTTGAAAGCAATAAGAAACTCAACCTCAAATTCAACATATGGCACAAGAAGATGTTTTTAAAAAACTTGTAGCTCACTGCAAAGAATACGGTTTCGTGTTCCAATCGAGCGAAATTTACGACGGACTAGGCGCAGTTTACGACTATGCTCAAAATGGTGTAGAACTGAAAAACAACATCAAAAAATATTGGTGGGATAGCATGGTGCTTCTACATGAAAATGTGGTGGGCATTGATTCTGCCATTTTTATGCACCCAACTATTTGGAAAGCTTCAGGTCACGTTGATGCTTTCAACGACCCTTTAATTGACAATAAAGACTCCAAAAAACGCTACCGTGCCGATGTGCTCATTGAAGAACAGTTGGCTAAGTACGAGGAGAAAATGAATAAAGAGGTGGAAAAGGCAGCTAAACGATTTGGCGATTCTTTCGATGAGGCTCAGTTCCGCTCAACGAATGCACGTGTGCTAGAAAATCAAGAAAAATGGAACACGCTACACACACGTTTTTCCGATGCGCTTAATGCGAATGATTTGGCAGAGCTGAAAACAATCATTGAAGACGAAGGCATTGTGTGTCCAATCAGTGGAAGTAGAAACTGGACCGATGTGCGTCAATTTAATCTCATGTTTGCCACCGAAATGGGCTCAACTGCCGATGGTGCACAAAAAATATATCTCCGCCCAGAAACAGCACAAGGAATCTTTGTGAACTATCTGAACGTGCAGAAAACCGGAAGAATGAAAATTCCTTTTGGTATTGCTCAAATTGGTAAAGCTTTCAGAAACGAAATTGTGGCTCGCCAATTTATCTTCCGCATGCGCGAATTCGAGCAAATGGAAATGCAATTCTTTGTAAAACCAGGAACGGAACTCGATTGGTTCAACTCGTGGAAAGAAACACGCATGAAATGGCACCAAGCACTTGGTTTTGGCAATGAGAATTATCGCTTTCATGAGCATGAAAAATTGGCTCACTATGCCAATGCAGCTGTTGATGTGGAATATAAATTTCCTTTCGGATTTAAAGAAGTGGAAGGCATTCACTCGCGCACCGATTTCGATTTAAAGCAACACCAAGAATATTCAGGTAAAAAAATACAATATTTCGATACCGAGCTTGGCGAATCATATGTGCCCTATGTGGTGGAAACTTCAATTGGTGTTGACCGCATGTTTCTACAAGTCATGTCGGCGGCTTATTGCGAAGAAGAACTTAGCGATGCCAATGGAAATAAAGACACTCGTGTGGTGTTGCGCATTCCTGCGGTGCTTGCTCCGGTGAAACTTGCGGTAATGCCACTGGTTAAGAAAGATGGGCTTCCTGAAAAGGCACGCGAAATTATCGATGAACTGAAATTCGATTTCAATTGTCAATATGATGAAAAAGACAGTATCGGCAAGCGTTATCGTCGCCAAGATGCTATCGGAACGCCATTTTGCGTAACGGTTGACCATCAAACTTTGGAAGATAACACGGTAACTATTCGTCATCGCGATTCCATGTTGCAAGACCGAGTGTCTATCGCTGATTTATATGGCATCTTGAAAAGGGAAATTAATTTCCGCGAAATTTTCAAAAAGCTAAAATAAATAGTTGCCATTTTGTAAAGAAACGTCTGGTTTAAATTGGATTTAATCGCAGATGGTGCACACAAAAAAAGCCTCCATGATTTCATTATCATGAAGGCTTTTTTTTGTGTAAGCTTTCCTTCGTTTCGTTGTTTCCCGATAACGAAGGAAATAATGCCAGTGATTATTTTTGAAAGCCAAATAGGCTATTCACTTCAGCTAAAATAAAATCTTCCGAAGCATCGAGCTCAAACACCTTGTGAGGCTTTAAATAATGAACTTCTCGTTCTTGCTTATACCTTTCTTCTCCACCACCGGTAATGTTAAGCATAATCAAGCTATTTGCTTTCACAGTGCCGTCATTTACAGCATTAATCAATGATGCTACTGCCACAGCTGCTGCCGGATTGATATCAATTCCTTCTAATTCTTCAAATAATTTAGCAGCCGATCGTAACTCATCGTTAGTCACGCTAAGCACATCGCCATTTGATTCCTTTAATGCATCAAATAAACCACCTACAATGCTATAAGGAGGCTTGCGATTCGACAATACTTTTGCATCGATAATTTCCACCTGATGGCGAGCCTCATCATCGTTCAAGGGAAGGATAGTTCTACTGTTAGCTTTCCAAGCATCGAACATAGGTAAAAAAGGCGCATTTTGAGAAACCATGAGTTTCATCATGTTATTACCATATCTGCCATCTTCAATGAAGCGCATATTGGCTTCCCAAGCAGCAATAGCACCCGTTCCGCTACCCACCGCTTGAAAATAATAATCGGGGATAGTTCCAATTGTTGTTACTGCCGAAAGAACGGTTGTTGCCATGCCATCACGACGAGCCACATTTTTAGAACCTCCTTCAGCAAAGAAGTTTTTATCTTTAATAACGACATTCGAAATATGTATGGCATCGTAATAGTCGCCACCTGTTTTCGCCACCACCAGTTTCACGCAATCATTTAGCGGAGCATCGAAATAAAGAGCTGAAATATTATCTTCAGGCACCGATAACAACAATGGAATATGATTATCGGAGCACACTTGAGCAAATGCTCTTGCAGTGTTTCCTGCCGATGCCACTACTAAAACTCGTTTCTCATCATCGCGCATTCGTCCACAAACGGCATATGCTTCTGTTTCCTTAAAAGAACAAGTACGAATTTTCGCTCCAATCTCGGGATAATAGCCACTAAAGGTAACCCATAAATTCTTCAAGCCCAACTTTGCAGCTAGCTTACTGCTTTTATATGTTACCGGAGAAGCAGAACCCTTCAATCGACGAATGATAGGCAACCAATCGGCAAATTTATATAGACCTTCACTATCACGACCAACTGTCAGCTGTTTTTTGGCATAAATTGCACGAATGTGAGTAGGTGTAGATTCTCCCACAGGATCTAACATCCAGTAAGTATCTTCAAAAAGAGCTCCCGATTTCAATGATTGAAGCTGATATTCCGTTTTCTTGTTGTTTTCCGACATCGATGTTTCCTTTAAAATAAACGACAAAGATAGGTCAATGTTGCATGATAGATATATGTACATATACCTAATTTAAGGTGTTTCGTTTTTAGACAAATAGAAAAAAAAGAGGATGTCCGTTTCTGGACACCCTCTTCCGATATAGATTTAAAGTCGGTTGAAAACTATTTCACAATAGCTTGGAAATCGGCTTTATCTTTGTATTGAGCAAACTCGATATCAGTAGCGATAAGTTTTTTAGCATCAGGATTAGCAGCAATAGCCTCTTTAAGGTTAGTGTAAACTGCATTTTCTTTAGCCATGCGAGCAGCAACTACTGCTTTCATGTAAGCCACAGTCCAACATTTGCAAGTTGTGTTTTCTAAGGCTTTAGAAGCACCATCAGCATCGCCGTTAAGAACTTTAGCAATAGCTTCGTTCACGGTGTTAGAGCTAGAAAGCAATTTAGCTGCATCAGCATATTCACCTTCTTTAATAGCCACGATACCTAAGTTGTAGTTAACTTCATTACCAGCACCTGTAGCAGCACCGAAAAGAACTTTAGCATTTTCAATGTTTTCATCAACTAGTTCGCAAGCACCAAGGTTGTTTTTCACCACAATAGCTTTGTTGTCTTTTTGTTCAGCAGTTGTGAAATAGCCTTTAGCTGTTTTGTAGTCGCCATCTTTAGCATAAATTGCACCGATGTTGTTGTAACCTCTCCAGTCGTTTGGATAGTATTTCACAAGCGCTTGATAGAATGCAATTTTATCTTCTTTGCTATCAACAAGAGTTGCGCCATAGATAAGTTCAGCAGGATTCAATTGGCTAGGATCAGCTTTGAATTGAGCTAAGATTTCTTCGTCGCTTCTACCAGTAACCTCTACGTTAGCAGTAATTTTAGAGCGGCGCAATTGTGGTAAGATTTCGTCTTGCACTTCAGTGAATACTTCACCAAGGCTTTTGATTTTTTCTTCACGTACTTCAGGGTCAGAATACATTGAAAGCACACGAATAATAAGATCTTTATCTTGAATAGTTGAAGCTTCCATTAATGCTTGGAAACCATCCCAGTCTTCTGCAGTGAAATCACTGAAAACACTTGTTTGAATTTTTGATTTTTTCAAGATATCGTCAACCACTTTGTTTCCTGAATTCTTACGTTTTTCAGAAAGTTTAGTGTTAAGGTCTAGTCCACCTTCAGGAGAAGCATAGGCAGAAACTTTGATATCTTTAATTTCTTTTTTAGTGTTGGCATTTGCTTCTTTAGTATAATTAGCAAGACCAACAATGTCATCTGCTTTTTGCTCAGAAGCTCTCACATTTGCTTGATTCTTTAGGAATAGAATATCGGCAGTGTATGATTCTGGAACAATACGTTGATAAGGGTCGATGTTAGGATCGTAAACACCTGTAGTGTTAGGCTCTCTTTGTACACCAATAATTGCTTGTGGGTTGTTTATTGCCAATTCTGAAGTTGCAATAACGCCAGTAGCTATTTGAATAGGATCGAAATCAACCGATTTTTTACCTTTAGTAGCTGTAATGTGAACTGAAAGAATTGACTCACGCATGCTATCGCTATAGTCAACAGCGTTAGAATAATTAAAATTACCACCTTTTCTGTAGGCAATAACATTGTTGTTTTCTTTCACTTTTTCACCTTGCACTGTTACAGTTTCGAAAGTTGTTTTTTCGCTACCATAAGTTAGTACAGGAGTTGCTACTAGTGTTACTTTTTTTGCGAAGTATTTTTCAGGGAAAGCGCCATTGATGTTTGCTTTCACTTCGCCCGCTCTCACTTCAAGAGGGTTTGGATCAACATTGAAGTTGATGTCATCAGCATTTTTTTGCATACTTTTAAGACCAGCGCAGCCAGAAAGAGCAGCTGTTGCAAGTGCTAAACCAAGTAAGGATTTGAATTTTGACTGATTCATAAATATTTATTTTAAATGGTAAATGTTTTGATTTTAAATCGGGCTCAAATATATGGTTAATCCTATAAAAATTGATATATTAGATTAATTTATTTATATCTAGCTCGAAATTTTTTAAATTGTGTACAAATATCTTCTTTGCTTGCCTCTTTAATTTTGTGTTGAAAAGTGTTTAAACTACCCACATTTAAAGTTGCTTGTTGTTTAGTTCAATGGTTTTATCTTTTTTTCGCCCTCGTAAGTTACCAATGCCCACACCGAGTATAAAGGCTGGTGAATAGAACACAATGCTTGGCGTTGTTGGGAAAAATTTAGCAAAAGCAAAGGCTACTACCGAAAAACCCATGAGCCAATAGATTGACTGCATGTAGGTGTGATACAATTTAGGATAGAAACCATGATCTTTTTTTAAATGCTCAATGAGTTCATTTTGTATTTGATCGGTTTTCCTTCGTTCAACACCTGGCATTTCAATGGCTTTTTTAATGTTGTGGGCTTCTTCGTCGATTTGATCTCGAAGGGCATGACATGCTGGGCATGTTGAAGCCATGCGATTGATTCGTTCGGCATTTCGCAAGTATTCGCCCACCCTAAAAAAGTCTAAATCGCTTTCCTTACATTCTTTCGTGTTTTCGAGTACTATTTTTTCAAAATTTAAATACCAATCTTTCATCGTTAGAAAAAATCTTTTGTTGATTTATGGAGTTTCCTTTTTGTTGAACCAAAGGTAAATATATTTTGAATGTTTTTAGTGCTTTACTGCTATTTTTTTAATAGAAAGCTATAATTTTAGTGCATTAGGCTGTTTTTTTTTGAAATAATGTTTTTAGTTCAAATAATATATATAACTTAGGCAGATAAATTAAAACTAACTTTAGTATTCACTTTTAAAAACGAAGTCATGAGTCTGAAAAAACAAGTATTAAAATCGAAACCTGTTACCAAAGTAACCTTTCGAATAAGCAAAGAAATGGCCTGTGATGCTGGTTCGGTATCGGTGGTGGGTGATTTCAATAATTGGGATATTATTGCAACGCCGATGAGCCCACTAAAAAACGGTGAATATTCAGCAATTGTTGAATTAGATCAAAACAACACCTATGCTTTCCGATATTACATTGATGGGGAATGGTATAACGAACCAGAAGCCGATGGGCAGGCAGCCAATGAGTTTGGTAGCGAAAACAGTTTAGTGATCGTTTAGTGCATTGAAAAACAACAATTCAATGTGCTTGTTGTTATTAAAGTAATTATTTAAATGCTATATTATGAGTACAAATAAAGTTATTTTGGGTGCTCTGGCAGGTTTGGCTGCTGGTGCTATTTTAGGAATTTTGTTGGCTCCCGATAAAGGATCGGAAACACGCAAGAAAATTATCAACAAAGGAGAAGAACTTTTAGGCGATGCCAAAGATAAAGTGGAAGATATTATTGATAGTTTGCAAGACCAAGTTGATGTGGTGAAAGCTAAAGTGAAAGAAGCTGAACAAAGCATTAGAGAAAAAGTGAAAGAAGTGGAAGCTAAGGTAGAAAAAAGAGTTGCCGAGGCGGAAGTTGTCGAAGAAATTAAATAAGGAGATTTATTTAAGCGTATAGTTTATGGAAAATCAAGGTGAATTTATCGATGAATTAGTTGATAAAGGCAAAGACTTTGGTAAAACATCATTTGAAATCGTTAAGCTGAAAACATTAGATAAGATGTCTGACATCTTATCTAATGTTCTTTCATGGATTCCTATTGTGCTTGTGGTGTTTTTGTGTTTCATTACCCTCAATTTTGGTATTGCCTATTTAATTGGTCAACTCACTGACTATGGCGATGCAATAGGGTTTCTGATTGTAGCCGCTTTTTATTTGCTGGTGGCATTGATTTTATTTGCTATTCGCAAGAAATTTGTAAAGAATCCGATTATGGACTCTATTATTCTTTCGGTAATGAAAGATGATGACGAAACACTTGAAGAGAAATAATAATGGCTACAGAGGCACAAAAATTATTAAGAGCCAAACTTCGGCAATTAGAAGTTGAACAAGATCAGCAACGCGATGATTTAAAGATAATGATCAAATCGGTTGTACAAGATTTTCAATCGGGCGATTTTATTCGAACTGCTGTTCGTGGTCTTTTGTTCGATAAAAAATTGCACAAAGATTTATTTGAAACAATAACCCCTGTTGTGAGTTCATTTATTTCAAACACCGTCATGCATCGAACTAGCAGCATGAAAGTGAGGTTGCTTGCCGCTCTCGGGCAAATCGGATTTGAGAGCATTAAAAGTAATTATGGCGATACAATTCAAAAGTATGGACGTGCATATTTTGATGTCTTTAAGGAATTATTTACATCAAAAAAAAGCTAGCTGCATTAGTCCTATTCAGCCTATTCCAATTGCTCATCGTGCTAAAATACAGAAATGCACCGCACTCCTCAAGTTAAAATAGCTTGCTATTCCTGCAATTAGAAATCCTTCTTCTTTCTTCATTAAGCTCGACCTTTCAATACAAAAGAACAAGAATAATACAGCTATTATTACTCACTACTTTTATAATCCTTTCGTTATCGCATCATATTTCACTGCTTTTGTAAGCATTTCTTCTATCCGATGAAGATGCAGCTGGTTCGGACCATCAGAGAATGCTTTATCGGGATTAGGGTGCACTTCGGCAAAAATACCATCAACACCAATCGAAAGAGCAGCATTCATTAAATAAGGAACCATTTCTCTATTTCCTCCCGTTGAGTTGCCTTGTCCCGATGGTTTTTGAACAGCATGAGTAGCATCCATCACCACCGGATATCCAAATTTGCGCATTTCAACCAAGCCCGTCATGTCAACAACCAAATTATTATAGCCAAATGTAGTCCCTCTTTCGCAAAGTAATATCTTTTCATTGCCCGTACTCTCCAACTTCTTCACAATATTCCCCATGTCCCACGGAGCAAGAAATTGTCCTTTCTTCACATTAATTGCACGACCCGTTTTTCCCGCCTCAAGAAGCAAGTCGGTTTGGCGGCAAAGAAAAGCAGGAATCTGAAGCATATCAACCACCTCAGCCACTTTTTCACATTGCGAAGCATCATGAATGTCGGTAATTACAGGAAGATTCAACTCTTTCTTGATTGCCCTAAGTACTTCCAGCCCCTCGCTAGCTCCAATTCCTCGCGGCGCATCAACCGATGTTCGGTTCGCCTTGTCGAAGCTCGATTTAAAAACATAGTCAATGCCTAAGCTATGGCAAATTCTTTTCAGTTCACTGCCCACTTGGAAGCACATTTCATATGATTCAATGGCACAAGGACCAGCAATTAGTGTGAATCGACCACTACCAAATGCAACTTGGTCGTCTATTTTAATCTGTTTAACCTGTGATATCATAATTGAGCTATTTGTTGTTTGTTTGTTTGTTTGTTTTTATTCAAAATCATGCAAATCATGAAGACTAACCATTCCCACCACACAACTATTTTTCATGACCGGAATGACCGTTATTTTCTTTGTTTCCATTTTTTTCAACACATCAAAGGCAAGTTCCTCATGTTGAACAGAGCTAAATTGTTTAGTCATGATATGATGAATGGGCGTTGAAAAAACCTTTTCCTTGTTGGCATTAATAGCCCGCCTCACATCACCATCGGTAATAATTCCAACCATCACACCCTGCTCCATCACACACACTGCACCCAGTCCGCTCGATGAAATATTTTTAAGCAACTCATTGAAATCATCATTAATTTGCAGCGTTGGAATATCAGCACGCATAACATCAGAAACACGCATGAGAAGTCGCCTTCCAATAGCACCGCCAGGGTGATACAGCGCAAAGTTTTCAACCTTAAACTCACGAAGCTTCATCACTTCAAGAGCAAGCAAATCGCCCATAATCAAACAAACGGTCGAGCTGCTTGTGGGGGCCAAATTTAGCGGACAAAGTTCTGCATTCACATGCGTGCTCACCACAATTTGCGCTGCCTCTGCAAGGGGCGATTTAATATTTCCGGTGAGAGCAATTATTTTCGCTCCAATTTGCGATATAGCCGGAAGAATACTCACCAATTCTTTCGATGTGCCACTATTCGAAATAGCAATTACCACATCGTTGCGGCTCACCATTCCCAAATCGCCATGAATGGCTTCGGTGGCATGCATGAAAGCCGACGGTGTTCCCGTTGAGGCAAAAGTTGCTGAGAGTTTCGCTCCAATATGCCCCGTTTTTCCAACACCCGTAATTATTAGTCGACCAGTGCAATTAAAAATAGTTTCTACAGCGAGTTTAAAATCCGCATTGAGGTGATTCTCGGCAGCCGAAATTTCGCCAATTAGCGTTTGTAGATTTTGTTTAGCTCCTTCAATGATATTCATGATAAATGTTTAGTTTTGGTTTTCAACACGCCAAAGTAGTAGTTTTTTTTTTATTTCTGTATTTTTAGAGCACATAAATGCAAAGAAATTAAGCTAAGCGCCTTCCTCATTTTTTTTCACCTCCCAAAACTAATCTCGTTCCATGTTTTTTTGGGGGTGCCGGCATTCCTCCCCACCGCAATCCCTCGCCCTGCCGTCGCGCTTTCCGCTACAATCTTTTAAGGGGGCGAGAACCAAAGCCCCCTTAAAAGGATTTTCGCTGCAATCGCTCACCCTCACCCTACTAACGGTGATGATGGAATGCGATAATGTGATAATGGGTTCCGTAGCGACACATTCGGAAAAATACAATCGAACATTTGCGATACATTATATACATACGCATTTCAGGTGTCGTACCTACGGCACTCATGAGCAAACCGCACCGATTTCCCACAATGAATTGTGGGGCTAATAAGATGTCGTCGCGCTGCGACTAGAACGGAACGTCTTTTTTTGGCATGTGGAGTTGCGGTGTGCGATGAGGTTCTGCGTGCTTGTGAGCTATTGGTCAGTTTGAATTGTTAACATGCTTGCAATTATTAAACTATGCGAACAAAAATTCTTTCAGACAAGTTAAATAGGCACTAATTTAATTCGGACGACGGGAGTTACTTGCAAAACATAAGGTTTTAGTTTTTTTCAATAAAAGGGTGATTTACCTTGAAAAAGCAAGCTGAATAATTACTTTTGTCGAAATCTTTTAAATTAGTACTGATGGAACATGTTTTTGATAACTGTATTTTTTTTCGACTAAATAAAATTATTCGAACCCTTTCACAGCATGCCGATGCTGCATTTTCGAAACACAATTTATCATCAAGCCATGCCTATTTGTTGATCTTGGTGAAAAATAATCCGAAGATTGGAACAGTTGAATTGGCGAACATTTTGAATTTAAGTCCATCAACAATAACGAGGTTAGTTGATAAATTAGAGATTCAGCATTTTGTGTTTAGAGAGAGAATAGGCAAGAGGCGCGAAATTTCGTGCACAGGCGAAGGTAGCGTTTTGGCAGGAGAACTGTTCAACACTTGGCTCGAATTCCGTCAGCAAATGCAAGATTTAGTTGGACTAGAAGTTTATAAATTGGTTGAAAACGATTTGCCGCAGATTGAGGCTAAAATTTTCTCGTAGTGTTGTTTTTACTTTTTCTTTGAAGTAATTAGAAGACCAATGTAGCAAATGGCGGCATTAAGAATGAGTAATTCAAATCCGAAGGTGTAGCCATTGAACCATTTAAATGAGTTTTCGCTCATTATATAGCAAATAATTGGCGAATTGATGCAGACGAAAGGAACTAGCTTATCGTTTGGCATTCGCTTGCTTGTGAGTCCGAATGCAAAAAGGGCAAGTAAAGGACCATAAGTGTATCCCACAGCTTTAAACACGGCTGTCACGACACTCTGATTATTAAGCGCATTAAAGATAAGAATGACAATAAGAATTAGCGCTGAAAAAGCGAAATGAACGATTGTTCGCGTGTGTTTATTTTGCTTACTGTTGTTGTCATGATTTAAAAAGTCAATGCAAAAAGAGGTTGTGAGTGCCGTAATTGCTGAATCGGCACTAGAGTATGCCGCCGCTAAAATTCCGAGAAGGAATAGCACTCCGACCAATGTTCCAAAGTGGTTAACAGCAAGCATTGGGAAAAGCTCGTCGCTTCGTTCGGGTATAGCAATTCCTTTTTGTTGGGCATAGAAATAGAGTAGTACGCCCAAAGATAGGAAAAGAATGTTGCTAATGATGAAGGCAACGGAGAACCAGTAGATGTTTTTTTTCGATTCGCTAGCGTTTTTGCAAGTAAGGTTTTTCTGCATGAAGTTTTGGTCGAGCCCATTAATGGCAATTGCCGTGGCAATTCCGGCAAGGAATTGTTTCCAGAAGAAGTTACCACTTCGCCAATCCCAATTAAAGATTGTGCTCATTGGGCTATTCCACACTTGTTTTGAGAGGTTTTGAAAATTGAGTTCGAGTTGCGAGCTGATAACAATGATGGTGGTAATTACAGCACCGAGAATGAATGCCGTTTGGAGGGTGTCGGTCCAAACCACGGTTTTAATTCCAGCGCGGTGGGTGTATAGCCAAATGCTAAAGAGCGATATGAGCACGGTGAACCAGAACGGTATTCCAAGTTGGTTGAAGAATGCAAGTTGCAAAACTCCAGCTGCTAGGAAAAGGCGAAAAGAGGCTCCGATGGTTTGTGAAAGCAGAAAGAATGCGGCGCCTGTTTTATAGGTTTTCTTCCCAAAGCGTTGGTTTAAATAGCCATAAATTGACACTAAATTTAATCGGTAGCACATGGGAATGAGCACGGCGGCAATCACCCAATAGCCAATCATGTTGCCAAGCAGATATTGCAGGTAGTTCCATGCGCTATTGCCAACCTCGCCGGGAACTGAAATGAAGGTAACACCCGAAATTGTTGAACCAATCATTCCCCAAGCCACCAGATACCATGGTGAGTTTTTGTTTCCTGTGAAGAAGCTTTGCGAATCGCCATTTCGTGATGTGAAATAGGAAATGAGCAAAAGGAGAGCGAAGAAGCTCAGAATGACAAGGGCGATGAGTTGTATTGACACGTTGTTCGGTTTTTTTTGTTCAGTAGCAAGATAAATTGAATTGCAAAGATAGGGTTTATCTTTCAGCGACTTCTAAAAATTAACTATTTCCTTTACTTCTTTTCTTGTCGGGGCACTTGATTGCATTAAAATAGCGAAGGAGTGTTGAGGTGAATGTTTTTATGGCAAAAAAAAACTAGCAACGAAATGATGCTAGTTTTTTTTGTGTGTTTATAGAGAATAATTATCTCACACGCTCTTTGTATGTTCTATCGGAAGTGTCAACTTTAATGATGTCTTCGGCGTTGATGAACATGGGCACCATAATTTCGGCACCTGTTTCAACTGTTGCAGGTTTTAGTGCTGTTGAAGAAGCGGTGTTTCCTTTTTCGCCAGTAATTGTTGAGGTAACAACGAGTTCTACATACTGAGGAAGTTCAGCAGTTAGAGCTGTTTCAGTTTCGGCATGGAAGTTAATTTCAATAATTGAACCTTCTTTCATGAGGTCGTTGTTGGCAATTAATTCGGGATCGATAGAAACTTGCTCGAATGTTTCGGTGTGCATGAAGTTGAAACCCATTTCATCTTGATAAAGATATTGGTAGGGGCGTCTTTCAATGCGCACAGTTTCAACTTTCACACCTGAGTTGAATGTGTTTTCAAGAACTTTTCCTGTTTTCACATTTTTCAGTTTTGTGCGAACGAAAGCCGGACCTTTACCTGGTTTCACGTGTTGGAATTGAATGATGGTGCACAATTGACCGTTGAACTCGATAGTCATTCCGTTTTTAAAATCTGCTGTAGTTGCCATTTTAATATCTTAATAATTTATTTAATCGAATAATTTTTTTGCAAATATAAATAATATTACCCGTTGGCGGAATTAAATCGGCGCATTTTTAATCAGATAAAGAATGATTGAGCTTTAAACGAACCAAAAATCGTTGCTAAAAGACTTCTTATTACATTATAAATTGAAGCTTAACTTACCACATTCGGGAAAATGTCGCTAATTAAGTTTGCTTAAAACACCATTTCAAAAAAAATATGGACAATTAAGTTTGCTTAAAACACCATTTCAAAAAAAATATGGACAATTAAGTTTGCTTAAAGCACCATTTCAAAAAAAAATATGGACAATTAAGTTTGCTTAAAACACCATTTCAAAAAAAATATGGACAATTAAGTTTGCTTAAAGCACCATTTCAAAATTAAAATGGACCAATAAGTTTGCTTAAAACACCATTTCAAAATAAAAATGGACTAATAAGCTTTATTTTAAATCGTAGTATTCTAACGTATATAGTCATTAAGCGCGTCGGTTGGCGATGATTAAGTGGTAGATTCAGTGGATATTACACAATCTCGCTGATGGTGACGCATTGCAATGTATCTTTAGCAGTCTCCTCCATTCAAAACTAATTTAAGAAGTTCCCTAAATGCCAATGAAACTCGAATATGCATAACACATTCTTCGTTAAAATTGCAAATAATTAATTCTGCCAACGGGTAATATTGATTAAAGCTGAAAGAAGTTTTTTAAAGCTAGCTTCATTTTTGGACAAACGCGCTAGGGATTGCAGTGGAAATCCTTTTTCCGAGGAACGAGGGAAAAGATTGGAACGAAAAGCCCGCCCGCTAGGGAGCGCCCAAATAAAAATGAATTGTTTAATTGGTGTTTTTGTTGAGAAATTGAGTTTTGTGTGTGTAATTATGTTGTGCTAAATTGTTGGCATTGAAATTAAAGTTTTATTTTTGCAGGCATAAATTAAAGAGAACGACAAAAATGTATAGAACGCACACCTGTGGCGAAATTCGCCTAGCCCATGTGGAACAAGAAATCACCCTCGCTGGTTGGGTGCAACGCAAACGAGAATTGGGGGCAATGACTTTCATTGATTTGCGCGACCGTTATGGACTTACGCAATTAGTGATTGATGAACATGCTTCGGATGAATTGAAGCTTCAAGTGAAGAAAATTGGACGTGAGTTTGTGCTTCAGGTTTGCGGAAAAGTGCGCGAGCGAAGTAGTAAAAATAATAATATTGCTACTGGCGAGGTTGAACTCGATGTTCAAACGATTCGAGTGTTGAGTGCATCGGAGGTTCCACCTTTTACCATTGAGGATGAAAGCGACGGGGGCGATGATATTCGCATGAAGTATCGCTATCTTGATTTACGCCGCAACCCGGTTCGTGAAACGCTTATTCTTCGTTCGAAAATGGCGCTGGCGGTGAGAAATTATTTGAATGATAAAAATTTCATTGAAACTGAAACGCCGGTTCTCATGAAATCAACGCCCGAGGGTGCTCGCGATTTCATTGTGCCTTCGCGCATGAACCCTGGTGAGTTTTATGCTTTGCCTCAGTCGCCACAAACATTTAAACAATTGCTCATGGTGGCTGGTTTCGATCGTTACTATCAAATTGTGAAGTGTTTCCGCGATGAGGATTTGCGTGCCGACCGTCAGCCTGAGTTTACACAGATTGACTGCGAAATGGCATTTGTTGAGCAAGAAGATATTTTAAATATGTTTGAGGGTTTAACGAAAGATTTGTTCCGAAGCACGAAGGGCGTTGAAATTTCTGATTTCTTGCGCATGCCTTATTCGGAGGCGATGGAGAAGTATGGTTCGGATAAGCCTGACATTCGTTTTGACATGCATATTCACGAGCTTTCAACTTTGGTGAAGGGGCATGATTTTGCTATTTTCAATGAGGCTCCTTTTGTGGGTGCTATTGCTGCCAAGGGTTGTGCTGAATATACACGCAAGCAGCTTGATGCTTTAACTGAGTGGGTGAAACGTCCGCAAATTGGTGCGAAAGGTTTGGTTTATGTGAAATGTGGTGCCGATGGGTCGTTTAAATCATCGGTTGATAAGTTTTATAGTGAGGAAGAGTTGGCGAAATGGGCGAATGCTACGGGTGCCGAGGCGGGCGATTTGATTTTGGTTCTTTCGGGTGGTGTTGATGCTACACGCAAGCAGTTGGGAGAACTTCGTTTGGAAATGGCTCGTCAGTTAGGATTAATGAATAAAGATGTGTTTGCTCCGCTTTGGGTGGTTGATTTCCCTATGTTGGAATGGGATGAGGAGTCGAATCGTTGGCATGCCATGCACCATCCGTTTACATCGCCAAAGCCCGAGGATATTCCATTGCTCGATAGCAATCCGGGAGCTGTTCGTGCGAATGCCTATGACATGGTGATTAATGGTGTTGAAATTGGTGGCGGTTCAGTGCGCATTTTCGATTCGGCATTGCAAGCGAAAGTGTTTGGTTTGCTTGGTTTCAGCAAAGAGGAAGCCGAGGCTCAGTTTGGTTTCTTGATGAGTGCCTTTAAGTTTGGAGCGCCTCCTCATGCGGGTATTGCCTTTGGTTTCGACCGCCTTGTTTCGATGTTTGCTGGCTTAGATTCTATTCGTGATACGATTGCTTTCCCTAAAAATAATTCGGGTAGAGATGTGATGGTTGATGCTCCTTCGAGAGTGGCGCAAGCACAGCTTGATGAATTGCACATTGATTTGAGAAAGAAAGATAACTAATAACTGCTTTCATGCAAGAAGATATCAAGGAGTTTCTATGGCAAAAGAGTCGCACATCGCTTTCAATGGAGCGCTTGGCTGCTATTGTCTTAGAAACTCCTTCTTTGATTGCCGATTTGGTTGATGTGTGTGTTGATGTTGATGACTCGGATGGGAATTGGCGTGCGGCATGGTTGCTGAATAAGGTGCAAGAAGAAAATCCGATTTTGTTGCAAGCTTATTCGTCTCGGCTGATTGATTTCTTCATTCATCGTTATGCTGAATGTTCCGATGGTTTGTTGCGCTGCTTGTTGCGCTGTGTTATTGCGCTTGATTATCGGGAG
>JBKEAC010000164.1:0-7023 GCA_047971925.1 Mangrovibacterium sp. | reverse complement strand
TTGGTGTATGACAATGTTCTGGTAGGAGAAGTATGGCTTTGTTCGGGGCAGTCGAACATGGAATACTACATGGCTCCTAAATATGCCGAACCTAAACGAGGCAAAAATCTCGCCAAAGAGGAAATGGCTAAGCCAGATAATAACATGATTCGCGTGCTGAATTGGGCAAGAAATGGTGAGCAAAACACCTGGCAAGTGGCAGGAAGCGAAACCCTCGACCGTACTTCGCAAGTGGGCTATTTTTTTGCCAAGAGCCTCACTAAAGAGCTTGATGTGCCGGTGGGAATTGTTACTTCTGCAGTGGGTGGAAGTCAGATTGAAACATGGACGGACAAATCAATTTATGAGGCAATACCCACATATAAAGAGCAGATGGATAAAAATAAAGGAATTATTGGTTTGCAAGAAGTTGGTAAATGGTATGGAAGAATGATTGAACCGCTGATTCCCTACACCTTTAAAGGCGTGTTGTGGTATCAAGGTGAAAGCAATTGTATTGCTGGCGACCAGCAATATGCCGAGAAGTTCAAACTATTGGCAGATAGCTGGCGCAAAGAATTTGGGAAAGACTTGCCTATCTATTACGTGCTGATTGCACCACACAATTATTCCACTCGAAACGATAAATCAACGGTTACTGCTGAAGAACTTCCCATGTTTTGGCAGCAGCAGATAGCAGCGCAGCAGTTGGTTTCCGACAGCGAATATATTGCGATCTTCGACCTTTGGGATAATATCACAGATATTCACCCACCCTATAAGTGGGAAGTTGCTGACCGCCTTTTTAGTGTGGCAATGACTAAGACCTATGGCAAAGAAGGACTCGTGTGGTCGGGTCCTCGCTTGGCATCATCAGTAGTGGTAGATGGAAAGATAATCGTCACTTTCGATCATGTGGGCGAGGGTTTAAAAACTCCACGCAATCGACCTGTTTCGTGGTTTGAAATTGCTGGTGAAGATGGCGTATTTCGAGCTGCCCACGCTAAAGTGGAAGGCAAAGATAAAGTGGTGGTCTATCACCCCGAGATAATGAATCCCTCGCAAGTGCGTGTGGCATGGCATGAAACCGCAGTGTCGAATTTGAGCAATTCAGAGGGGTTGCCCATAGTGCCGTTTATCACTAACTCAAAATAAAAGACATGAGAAAATTTACGTTATTATTTGCTTTTTTAGCCATGGCAATATTAACTGCCGCCCAAGAGAAATGGCCAGATGGCAGCCTCATATCTGATTGGTTCTATCAAAATGAAGTGCTAGAGCTCGCATCGTTGGGTAAGCAATATGTCATCACCGACCACGGTATGGTGAACGATGCAACAGTTCTCCAAACAGAGCAACTACAAACGATTATCGACAAAGCTGCTGATGCTGGTGGCGGGGTGATTGTAGTTCCAGAGGGAACATACTTGATAAGCGCAGTATTCTTCAAGCAGGGAACGCACTTGCATATTCAGAAAGGCGGAACGTTAAAAGGAAGCGACGACATCAGCAACTATCCCGTAGTAACTACCCGCATGGAGGGGCAAACCTTGAAGTATTTCCCTGGAATGGTAAATGCTGATGGTATTGATGGCTTCACAATCTCTGGCGAAGGTACGATTGATGGCAATGGTCATCGCTATTGGCGATCGTTTTGGTTGCGCCGTAAGGTAAATCCTCAATGTACAAATATGGAGGAGTTGCGTCCGCGTATTCTCTATGCTTCTAATTGTAAGAATGTGCAGGTGTCAGGTATCAGCATCAAAAACTCGCCTTATTGGTCTACGCATTACTATAGATGCGAGAATGTAAAGGTATTAGGGGTTCGTATCACTTCGCCTCGAAAGAAAGCACCGAGTACAGATGCTATTGACATCGATGCCTGTGAGAACTTCTTGGCTAAAGGCTGCTACTTTTCCGTCAATGATGATGCCATATCTATGAAAGGTGGAAAAGGAGTTGATGTGGATAAGAAACCTGAGAATGGCTTGAACAAGAATGTGATTATCGAAGATTCGGAGTTTGGATTTTGTCACTCTGCTTTTACTTGTGGTAGCGAATCGATGCACAACTACAACATCATCTTTAGGCGGAACACGCTACTCGATGGCAACACTTATCACCTACTAAACCTGAAGATGCGCCCAGACACTCCGCAAACATACGAATACATCACCCTCGAAGATGTAAAGGGCGTGGCGAAGAGTTTAATCAATGTGAAGCCATGGACGCAGTTTTTCGACTTGCAAGGAAGAGAAGAGATGCCAAAGTCATATGCATCAAACATCACACTCCGCAATATTGATGTGAAGTGCAACAATGTGTTTGATATCGACTGTTCAGAGCAGTATGAATTATCAAACTTCACGATTCAGAATTGGGAGGTAGAGGGGACGAAGAAACTTACGCCTCCTGATGGCTTCATCAAGGATTTGAAGATTAAAAATGTGAAAGTGAATGGAGAAAAATTGAAATGATAAGAATAATGACAAGAAAAATGAAGCTAGGTGCTGTTTTGCTCATGCTTTGCGTGACAACAGTGTCGAACGCACAAGATGCAGCACTGCCCACAAGTTTAAGAGTGGTGGAGGAACATCAAGGTCCTGTAATTACGATGAACCATGCTGATGTTTTGGCTAGTCAAAACAAATCGGGCTTTGAAACAGGGCACGTGGTGAAGATTAATGGCGTGTATCACATGTTTGTCAACGAGATGTTCGATCGAGCACATCGCGATATGCGTATATCGTATTGGACAAGCTCCGATGCTAAAGATTGGGCACGTCAGTCCACCATTAAAGAGAGTATTCTCAATCGTACTGCGACTAACCCACGGTCGGAACTTTGGCTCACAGGCGTGGTATATAACGAAGGTGAAGATGCATGGAACATCTTTTATGTAGCGTATAGAGCCGGCGACAAAGCAAAAGGCGAAACTGAAGCTTTTGATTATGCTGGACGGATTTGGCGCGCTAAATCGGTGGTGCAAGGCAAGAATGGTATTGCTGGGCCATATGCCGATATGGAAATCATGATGCAACCCGATGAGAATACACAAAGCTGGGAGGGCGAGCAAGCTGTAGCTAGCTTCTTTCCCTATCAGGTAGGCGATGATTGGTATGCACTCTATGATGGGCATAATCATAATCCAAGAGGGAAATGGCTTACAGGAATGGCAAAAGCGACAAGTATGACTGGACCATGGGAGCGTATGCCTGAGGGCTTCAATCCGCTGCAAATTGCGCCTGAGTTTATGGAAAACCAAATCGTTACTCGCTTGAAAGATGGAAGATATATGATGGTGTTTGATTCGTTTGGTAATCAAGAAATCGGATATAGTTTTTCAGAAGACGGCTTGAATTGGGCGCCAGAAAAACGTATTAAGGTTCAGTCGAAGGAAAACAAATGGGCGGAAGATGGCGACCATTATACACGCACACCTTTATGCTCCATCGAAGAAAAAGATGGAACCATCACCATCGTTTACACAGCAATGATGAAAGTGGAGAAACGAAACTTCTATGCTGTGGGGATGTGTAAAGTGGGGTGGGAATAAAAGATGCTATAGGATTTTAAGCTTTTCAGCACACAGGAGAATAATTTTAAAAAGAAACAGCAAAAGCCTAATGCCAAATTTTAAGCAGATGAATATTACAAGATTACTAATAAGCGTATTCGTGTTACTAGCATTACATGCAACAGCGCAACACAATCCGCAAGCGTTGGAGAAAATTCCAACAGAGAACGAAGTAGGACAGCTTGTATGTCCAGAAACAATTGCCCCCATTGAGGGAGCGCCTTTTGAGATGCCACAGATGCAACGACCAACATTTCCCAAAAGAACTGTTGTCATTTCAGAGAAAGGAGTAAAAGAAGATAAGTCGATAACTACGATACTCAATAAGGCAATTGCAGATTTGAGCAAGAAAGGTGGAGGTACTGTAATCGTGCCTAAAGGAAAATGGACTTGTGCTAGAGTCATGCTTCAAAGCAACATTAATCTATACTTTGAAGAAGGTGCTGAAGTACTGTTTTCGGATCAACCAGAGGATTATCTTCCAGCAGTGATTACACGCCATGAAGGTGTTGATATTTGGGGAGCGGGCGGTTTTATCTATGCTGATGGCGCAACGAATATCGCCATAACAGGTAAAGGTTTATTGTCAGGACCTCGCATTCCAACTAGCGAACGAAAAACATTTAACAGCATCTTCGAAATAGAAAATGAGTTGATCGCAACGCCATTGGCAGAGCGTATATTTGATGGACAACAAGGCAGAACATTCTTTGCTCCTAAGTTCATATCTCCCATTAATTGCACAGACGTGTTCATCGAGGGGGTAACGCTTGAAAATGGTTGGTTCTGGAACATCAATCCGATTTATTGTGAGAATGTCATCATTAGAGGCGTATCTGTTAGTTCAATAGGGATACCGAGTGGCGATGGCATCGATATTTCTTCTTGTAAAAACGTGTTGATAGAGTACTCTACCTTAAACAATGGTGATGATTGCTTCACCTTAAAGTCAGGGCGTGGCGATGATGGATATAATAAAGGTATTCCTACGGAGAATGTAGTCATCAGATATTGTTTGGCACAAAAAGGACATGGAGGCATCACTTGCGGAAGCGAGACTGCAGCAAGCATCAAGAATGTATATGCACACGATTGTGTGTTTGTGGGGACAAGAACAGCATTGAGGTTTAAAACTCGACGTTCGAGAGGAGGAGGTTCTGAAGATATTTTCTATGAACGTATGCGTATGATTGGCGTGGGCGAAGCTTTAACTTGGGATTTGCTCGGCACAAAGTATTTTATGGGCGATTTGGCACTTCGTCATCCAATGCCTGAGGTTAATCATTTGACACCAGTGGTGCGTAACATTCATGTGAAAGATTTCGTGGTGGAATCAGCAAGTCGTTTTTTTACGATGAACGCTATTCCTGAGATGCCACTGAAAAACGTATTGATTGAAAATGGACTAATCAATTGTAAAGACATTGTGAAAACGATGTATGATACAGATGGCTTTGTGATGAAAAACCTCACCATCAAAGCCGAAAATCGCATCTTCAATATGCAAGATGTGAAGAATGTGAGCATACAAAATGTGGAAATAAAATAATAAATGTATTAGGGTTGCCTCTTACAAAAGAAAAACAATGAATAAACTTACAAAACTAGCAGTAACAGTTGCCTTGCTATTTGCGGCGGGAGCAACGAATGCACAAGAAGTAAAACCGCCTGTGATGGGGTGGAGTAGTTGGAACAATTATCACGTTGACATCAGTGAAGACATTATCAAGGCGCAGGCTGATGCAATGGTGGAATCGGGAATGGCAGCTGTAGGCTACCAATTTATAAACATTGATGACGGATTTTTTGGTGGCAGAGATAGTTTGACAGGGCGGTTGTATTGTCACCCCGTGCGTTTCCCGTCGGGTATGCGCATGGTGTCAGACTATATCAGGAGTAAGGGATTGACGCCCGGTATTTATTCTGAAGGTGGAGAAAATACCTGTGGTTCAAAATATGATAATGATCCGCACGGAATTGGTGTTGGTTTTTATGGGCATGAGGTGGACGATGCGAAGACTTATTTCGTAGATTGGAACTTCGACTTCATCAAGATTGATTGGTGTGGTGGAAAGGTTCAACAGCTAGACGAAGAGGATCAATACAGCTATATCATAGAGACTATCCGCAAGGTAAAGTCAGAGGCGCGTATCAATATTTGCCGCTGGGAATATCCTGGAAAATGGGTGGAGAAATTGGCTGACTCGTGGCGTATTTCTCCAGATATTCGCAGCAACTTTGGGTCGGTGCGCAAGATTATCGATATTGCTGCCGATACTTATATGTATAGCTCGGCAGGGCACTACAATGATCTTGATATGTTGCAAGTGGGAAGAGGAATGACTTATGACGAAGACGTTACGCACTTCACCATGTGGTGTTTCATGAACTCGCCACTATTGGCAGGTAACGATATGACCAACATGAGCGATGAAACGGTCTCGATATTGACCAACAAAGAGGTCATCGCCTTGAACCAAGACAAGGGCTTTTATCAAGGTCGCCGTATGAAAGTGGATGAGAAGACAGGTGTTGAAATATGGGAGAAAAAACTAGGCGAAAACCATGAGGGCTTAGCAATTGTGCTATACAACCCTGAGGGGAAGGACGCAACATATACACTTACATCAAAAGAGATAGGTGTGGACAAAACAGCAAAGTTCCGCGACCTATGGAAGCATGAAGATATGGGAGAATGGGGAAAGAAGCAGGAGTTTTCTATCCCTAAGCATGGGGTGGTTTGTGTGAGGATGTATTGAGTTATGAATGATGCCGTGGAGGATTATTGAACGTAAAGGCGCAAAGTTGACACGAAGTCCTTTGCGTTTTAAAAAGGATATTATGAAGAATCTGATACTACTAATTTCGTTGTTCACCTTAGCATCTTGCACTCAACCCAAGGTGAAAATCAATAATCTGCAGGTGAACTACCATCCTAATCCGGTGGCGGTGGATGGCGATCCGCTGTTTAGTTGGGAACTGGCATCATTGGAGTTTGGCGTGGAGCAGTTGTCTTATAAAATAGAGCTGTGCGAAGATGGCAAGCAAGTGTGGACTTCGGGCGAGGTGCAATCAAACGCCACCAATCACATCAAATATACGGGCGAAAAACTCAAAGCATCTACAAGCTATGAGTGGACGGTTGAGGTGAAAACCAACGTGGAGAGATTGCCCGTGCAAAGTGCTTGCATGTGCTTTGCAACAGGCTTGCAAGACAGTGGATGGAGCAATGCTGAGTGGATCAGGTATGACAATGTGGACTCGATTTTTGTAGATGGCAAGCAGACAACCAAGGCGGTCATGTTCCGAAATGAGTTTGAGGTGAAGAAGAAATTGAAGTCGGCAAGCCTATTCACTACCAGCCTTGGTATACATGATTTGTTCATCAACGGACAGCGTGTGGGGCATCAGCAAAAAGACGGCTCGATGATTTACGATGAATTGAAACCAGGCTGGACAGACGTGCG
>JBKEAC010000163.1:0-27228 GCA_047971925.1 Mangrovibacterium sp. | reverse complement strand
AGGGGCAAATATAATTGTTTTTTGCAATTCATTGTTCTTTTTCAATGATGTTTTCCATCGTTGTTCGTCGGGTCCGTAGGTAATTGTTAGTTGCATTTGGTAGGAAGCTACTTTTTCGCTGATGGTAGCCACTTTGTCAAATGCGGTGTAGGTGATTTTTTGGTTGTTTCCGGAGATTAGTCCGCCCACATTTTCCACGCCGGTCATGGCATGTGGTCGTTTGCCGTAGTCGTAAAATCCGATGTTTGTTTTGGAGTCGATATTTCCATTTGGGCGTGAATGCCATTTCCATTTTGTTTTTCGTCTGAAATTTTTTTTTTACGTCCATTCCCGTTTTGTTTTTCGTCTGAAAAAATTTTTTCATGTCCATTCCCATTTTGTTTTTCGTCTGAAAAAATTTTTTCATGTCCATTCCCATTTTGTTTTTTGTCTGAAAAAATTTTTTCATGTCCATTCCCATTTTGTTTTTCGTCTGAAAAAATTTTTTCACGTCCATTCCCATTTTGTTTTTCGTCTGAAAAAATTTTTTCACGTCCATTCCCATTTTGTTTTTTGTCTGAAAAAATTTTTTCATGTCCATTCCCGTTTTGTTTTTCGTCTGAAAAAATTTTTTCACGTCCATTCCCATTTTGTTTTTCGTCTGAAAAAATTTTTTCATGTCCATTCCCATTTTGTTTTTCGTCTGAAAAAATTTTTTCATGTCCATTCCCGTTTTGTTTTTCGTCTGAAAAAATTTTTTCTTGCTAATTGGACATTGCAATTTTGGTGTAAATTGATATCTGGAGTTTACATTTTTCGCAATTTTGAGCATTTTCTTTTTCATCGGATAAATAAATCTGATCGAATGTGGTGTAGCTATCTGTTTTAAATTCATGGTGTTCACTGCTCATTCTTTTAATCTTCCCCGAAAGGGAAAGAAAATAAGGACCAAGCTGCGCAACTTTCGCTACTTTTTTTTGTGTTGTAAATTTTTTATTGAAATATTGTCTATTGTGGTGAACATATTTTAATATTTGGTGTTGCTTTCATGTTATTCACAACTCATCTTTATTTTTTTTATTGTAAAATGAGGGTGTGTTTGATTTTCAAACGATGATTAAAAGCAATAAACACTTATATGAGTAAATTAACGAAACATCTATTTGTCACCTTTCTTGGATTATTCTCCTTGTGGAATGTTCAAGCACAAAGTCCCAATTTGGTGAAATTCAGTACCACATCGGCTGATGGGAAGTATTCTACAGGTAGCACCATTGAAATAATGGCAGAGTTCGACAACTGGCTGGGGATTGGTAGCACGGTTGACGTGGTGCTGAACACCGGTAAAACGGTGACACTAACTTTTAACCCGAAAAAGGCTTCCGACTTGCTCGACGCCGATTGGGGGGTGCCCGGTGTGAAGAATGCTACCGACTACACTTACACTGACTACTCGAATTATTATGGTTTTACCTGTATTTTGGAGTTGGAAGGAAAGGGTGACTATGGCGCCAACAAGGGGCTGATGGTGCTTTCGGGTGGTTTTGACAACTATGAGGCTACAGGAAACGACGATTTCGTGGTGGTAGATGCCAATGGCAAGGAGGTGAAGTTGGGCTATGGTCAACGCCGAACTAATTATCTGAATGATGAAGTGCGCTGGGTCATTGAAACCCAAGATGGTGGATTGCTCTTAGGGGGTGAGTTCATCAATTTCATGGGCAATGCTAACTATGATTATCTGGTGAAGCTGAAAGGCGATTTCAGCATCGACACCGATTTCATGAACAAGCTCACCGCAAGCAACACCCAGCCTGCTCTCAATGGTTTGGTGGGTGCTATTGCTGCCGACTTCGGTCGCCCAGGTTTTTGTATGGCAGAAGACACCGATGGCTCTATCTTCGTGATGGGTGAATTTACCACAGTGGGCGGTGTGGCGCGCCGTGGTGTGGTGAAACTCAATGCCGATGGTTCGGTGAACTCGGACTTTAATGCTGGATTTACTAATGCTACAGCTCGTGGTAGCTCGGTTGCCATCGATGGCGATTATATTTGGATTGGAGCTAGCCGTTCGGGACATTGGACAGGCACTGCTTATCAGGCTCTCGATAAACGCGATAAAACAACAGGGGCACGTGCCCCCGGTTTCACCTTGCAAAATTTTGGAACATGCTATGGTATTCTCGGCATACGCGTAATGCCTGAACCCACCGATCCCGACACCCCAGGTCCGGGTGGAGTGCTCGTTACAGGGAAATATATTAGTGCAGGAAGTAGTACTTCCGACCACATTGCCTCGATTCAAGATGATGGTTCGATCACGCCAAGTGGAACAGGTGCCGGAAAATTTAATGTCGATGGCATGTTTAATAACTTTTGGGCTGTTGATGGTATGGACATCATGAAGGGCAAAATTTGGTGCGGGGTGCATGAGTGTAATGGTACTGCACCAAGTGGCGACCGTTATTTTGAAGGCGCCTTAGTGGTGCTTAATCTCGATGGTACGGCTGCCACCAGCTTCAACGGCATGTTTAATAATAATTCAGCTACCATATACGAGGGTTTTAACTATGGTGCCTATGATATTCTTTCGGTGGCACGAAACAGCCACGACCAGCTGCTAGTGGGGGGTAACTACGCCTCGCTGATGAATAGTGCTATAACAAGTGGCGATGATGATTTCATTACCCGTCTTACATTCAACCGAGCTTATGGCACTTACACCATTAGCGCCGATGATTTGGTGGGGAGGCTCGATGTTGTGGGAATTTCATCAGCCAATGTAACGGGTGCCTTTGGCGATGCGGGCGGTGTGATTTCTCTCGATGAGATTGACCCCGATGATGCATTCACAAACAATCACGCCATTTCGGTGAACATGCCAATTGTGATGGCAGAGAACACCTTCAACACCACTTGGGATGTGAAAGCTGGCGAAAGCGTGCAAATACCCTTAGATGCCTCATTAAGCTATGATTTTTATGTGGATTGGGGCGATGGTAAAATGATAAACAGTGTGCATTATGCCGATGTGCCAAACATTAAGCGTTTCACAGGAACAGGCAGTGCCCTCAGTGTGAAATATACTTACGCCAATGCGGGCGTTTATACCATTAGAATTGTGGGTGCCGGCGAAGATGCCAATAAAAATTCAAATGGAAAGGGATTCCCAAGAATACTTTTCAATGGTGGTGCTGCTGGGCAACAAATTGATAAGATTTTAAGCGTTGAACAATGGGGTAACACCCAGTGGGCTGCCATGTCGAGTGCATTTAAAGGCTGTTCGAATTTAGTGCTTAATGCCACCGATTCACCCGATTTAAATTCAGTAACTGATATGTCGAGCATGTTTGAAGGCACTCCCATGAATAGCGACTTGAGCGCATGGGATGTTTCGAAGGTGCAAAACATGACCGATTTATTTAAGAATGCAAGTGCCTATAACAACGGAGGTGTTCCCTTGAGTTGGGGCGATAAAACGGCTGCTGTGGTGAGTATGTATGGCCTATTTGAAGGTGCCACCGCATTTAACCAATCGGTTGATGGCTGGAATGTGAGCAAGGTGCAAACGATGATGACCATGTTTTCGGGTGCCACCGCATTTAACAATGGCGACACCGGAAACAATCAGGCTAATCCGATTGTGTGGAGCTGGGCAACTACGCCCGCATTAACAGTAATGAATGGCATGTTTAATGGTGCCACAGCTTTTAATCAGAGTTTGGCTAATTTCAAAACCGCTTCGGTGCAAAACTTTAACGCTGCGTTCCAAAATGCCACGCTGTTTAATCAAGATCTTTCAGCTTGGGATGTGAGTGCTGCCACAAGCATGGATGCCATGTTTAATGGTGCAACTGCTTTCGACCAAAATTTAGCCTCGTGGAAAATTTCGGCTTTAACTTCGGCTGACCTCATGTTCCAAAATGCCACACTTTCGCTCGATAACTACGACGCCTTGCTCATCGGATGGTGCGCGCAAGTGCAAGCTGCTACCGCCAAACAAAATGTGAAATTCCACGGTGGAAATAGCACTTGGTGTATGGGTGAAGCTGCGCGCGAAATTCTCATTAACAAAGGTTGGGGCGATGCCGATAATGCCAACAATAGCTATGTGAACACCGATGTCACCGGAATCATCGATGGCGGTTCAAACTGCTCGGGGCAATTCATCACGCAGTGGAAAGTGCCGGCAAGCAAAACAATCACCATTCAGCGTTACGGAAATAAAGGTGATGCCATGACTGTTTCGTGGGGCGATGGCGCAGTTGATTACAACGTGACAGGTGAACCCACGCACACCTATGGTTCAAATTATACTGCGGGCGACATCGTGACGATTAAAATGTCGGGTGGCGTGAGCATGCGTTGGGGTAGCACAACGGAAGATATTCAATACTTGCAAAAAGTGATGAAATTCGGAACTATTCAGTGGTCGAGCATGGAACGCATGTTCTATGGTGCTAAAGAAATGAATTTCGATGCCGATGTTGACGTGCCCGATCTTTCAAAAGTGAGCACCATGAATTACCTTTTCAATGGTTGTACTGTCTTTAATAGTCCGATTGATAACTGGGATGTTTCAACAATTACCGACATGCACGGTGCCTTTTGGTATGCCAAGGCATTCAATCAGTCGTTGAATAACTGGAATGTTTCGGCAGCAACCAACATGAGCAACATGTTCTGTGGAGCAATAGCATTTAATCAGGATTTAAGTGCATGGGATGTTTCGAAAGTAACGAGCATGAACTTCATGTTCCAAGATGCCACTACGTTTAATCAGGATTTAAGTGATTGGAATGTTTCGGCAGTAACGAGCATGAACAACATGTTCAGCGGAACCACAGCGTTTAATCAGAATCTTTCAGCATGGAAAATTTCCGCACTAACGAGTGCCTCGAACATGTTTACCTCTGTAACTCTTTCTGTTGAAAACTACGACGCCTTGCTCATCAGCTGGAGCAAACAAGTGAACTTAGGAACAGCGAATAAAAATGTGAAATTCCACGGAGGAAAAAGCCAATATTGCGATGGAAAAGCGGCGCGCGAATTGCTCATCGATAAAGGTTGGGGCGATGGTGTGCTTGGAGCTGCCAATAGCACTTACACCGACATTGTCGATGGTGGTTCTTCGGCACCAAACATCAGCGCAACCCTAGTGGAAACGCCGGCTATTTTCCAAGGAGCTGAGCAAGCTAAAATTATTCTTGCGAAAACCTTGTCGGGTGTAACTTATTATGCCAAAGCTCTTCCTAGCGGAACAGTTGTTTCTGTTACAGGAAATCCTTCGGCAAATGTTACCCTTACAATGGGTGCAATTAATGTGGACACCGACTATCAGCTGTGGGCGGGTGCATCATGTGAATCTTATTTCGAAAATCAAACCATTAAGGTTTATCCGCAAGCCGATTTAGCTGAAGCTGTGGTAACTTTAACAACATCGGCAGATAAAAAAGCTGCCAATGGCACCGATGCACACCAAATTGAAGTGGTGGTGAAAGATTTGTTAGGCAATTTAATGCCCAATGCCGAAGTGCAGTTTGAAAGCACAGCCAATGTATCTTTCTCATCAGCCTCTGTATATACCGATGCCAACGGTGTAGCAACAACAAGTGCTACTTCAACCAAAGTGGGAACTTACACCACATCGGTTTCTGTAATTAGTCATAACCCTGAAGATTCAGGAAACACCGTGGGTGGTGTCATTACACACTCATCGAACCCTGTGAGCTATACCTTTGGCGCCGGCATACCAACATCGGCAAGCTTGGAATGGTTAACAAGTAGCGAAACGTCGCTAATGGCCGATAATTTAGAATATCATCTGTTTAGAGTGACATTGAAAGATGCCAACGGTAACTTGGTGCCCGATGCGGAAGTGCGCTTCAATGCCACAACCGATGTGCGTTTCTGGCAAAATGTGAGCGATGCCACAACAGCAGGTGATGCTACTTCGGGATTGAAAACAAATAGCGAAGGACAAATGGAAGTGCATGCTTCAACTAAAAAAGCATGGACTAACTTCACCACAAGCATTGAGTTCTATAATGGAACAGCGTGGGTGGCTGCAGCAAGCACCTCAGCATATAGCTTTGTGGCTGGTCCGATTGAAGCGAACATGAGTACGGTTACAGCTAATCCTACCCCTCAAATTGTTGGCGATGACATCGAATTAGCGATTACCTTGCTCGATGCTTATGGCAACCCTTGTAGAGGAGAAACAGCTATTTTCCACTTACCCACTTTGCAAGAAGATGGCAGTGCTGCAACTTCAGTAACTTATGATGGCACTTATGGCAAGGTTCAAAAGGTGGTTGATAACAACGGTGTGGCAACAGTGAAAGCTACAAGCACACTGGTTGGAAAATTCACCACAGCAGGTGCTGTGATATTCATGGGCAACGAATCGGCTAAAACCATTCCGGTGGACTATGAATTTACTCCTGCAACAGCTGGTGGAGTGGCATTGGTTTTGGAACGAAACAATTCGGAGGCTAATGGCTCGCAATATAACCAAATCATCGGTACTGTAACCGATGCCTTTGGCAACTTATTAGAAGGTGTGAATGTGAAAATTCCTGCCGATGCGAATATCAACTGGGGAAGTGGTTTAAATACCGACCACATTGTGGCGAGTGATGCGAATGGCGTGGTTGTGTTTAACGGAACATCATCGGTGGCTGGCACTTACAGCACCACGGTGTATTATGAAACGTCAACCGATGTATATACTGAGGTAATTCCAGCAATCACACATAAGTTTTTGCCAGGAACTGCGAGCTTTTCGAACAGTACAATTGTGCTCGATCCTCCCTCGCAAGTGGCAGATGGGTCTTCATATATCACGGTAACGGTAACATTAAAAGATGTATCGAATAATCCGGTGAATGCTGGTCAAGCGTATTTCTACAAAACCGCGAATGTGAAAGCTGAAATGATTACAGGAACAGCTTCATCAGATACGGACACGGAGAAATTCATTATAACAACAGGTAGCGATGGTGTGGCGGAGTTTAAAATTACTTCAACAGTAGCAAAGAAATATGCCACACAATGTGGGGTTTACGACGCTGCTGTATCGGGAGGTGGAAACGAAGGAGCAGTGTATTTAGCGGAATATGAATTTACACCAGGAGCGCCATCGGCTGCTAAGAGTGTGGTTTCTGTGATACAAGACAAGCAAGTGGCAGGAGTGAATCCCGACAAGCTTCGTGTGAAATTATTCGATGCTCAAAATAACGCCATCACAACATTAAGTGCAGCTTCAGCAGTTACCTTCGAGGCAACTACCAATGTGTCGATTAATGGTGGAACAGCTGGTGATGCCTATGTGTATAGTTTAGCAAAGGACGATGCTGGAACATTTGATATTCCAGTGAGCAGCACGGTGGCATCAACGTTTAGCACAGCGGTGAAAATCGGTGCCGATGCTTTGAGTGGAAGTCCTGCAAGCTATTCATTTGTGCCAGGTGTTCCAACGGTTGGAAATTCAAGCTATACAATTACAGACAATGGTGCGCTAATTGGCGGAAGCGAGAAAGTGAAGATTACAGTTACCTTGAAAGATGCCAATGGCAACGTGACACCAAATATTAACGTGGGTCTGCAAAACAACCACAAAACCGAAGGATTCCTCGATTTAGGCGGTGGCACACAAAAAGATGGTATGAAAGTTACCAATGCCAGTGGGCAAGTGGTGTTTGAAGCCTCATCGAGCAAAATTGGACGAGTGAACTCGGAAATCGCATTCAACTTAACCGATTGGTCATTGGCGGGCTTTGCAGGTAATTATATTGCCACAACAGCTAGTCCGGCATCTTATTACTTTGTCGACCCCTACACCACTGTCGATGCAACAAGCAACATGGCAGTTCGTGCGAAATGGTATGTGCTTACATCGCAATCCTTGGCAACATCGCACGATCAAGCGAAGGCATTATCGGCTGCTGGTGCATCAGCATGGTATTTAAGTGGAACGGAAAGCATTTCAAGCATTACAATCGACGACCTTTCGGGCGTGAAAACTGGAGTAGCAGGTCCATATGCTGTGAAATTCACCGCAACAGGTTCCGATGCTAAAACAGTGGAACGTGCCAATGTGGTAGCTTCAGTAATTGATGCGAAAACGAGCTATGATGAAACAGCAGAATTGGCAATTCGTGCCATGAGCTATACTTTATCGCACGAATTAGCCGTGAGCCACGATGCTGCAACAGCTCTCACCGATGCTTGCACGAAAGCATGGAGCTTGAGCGATTGGACAAAGAATGATTTATTAGCAACAACCGTACCCGCATCGGGGCATATAAGCGATATCAACGGACACAGTGCATCGGCATCAACATTGGTAACTTATCCGCTAGATATTACCGTGACCGATGGCGCAAAAAACTTCACACGAAGTGTCAATGTGTTGGTGTTTGCCGATAAAGATTGGTTCATCACTACATGGCAGGTGGAAGCAGGCGAAACCATTACCATTCCAACCAAAGGAGGAGGCTATGATTTCTCAATCAATTGGGGCGATGGCTACGGCGTGGAAGAACTATCGGGAAGCGGACCATTCAGCAAAACATATAGCACAGCAGGAACGGTAACGATAAAAATAGCAGGAACTTTCCCTTACATCTGGTTTAATGGTGGCGATGAAGGGCAACAAGTTGATAAAATATGGAGCATTGAGCAATGGGGAACGATTAAATGGAAAGGCATGGAATCGGCATTCGATGGTTGTTCAAATATGGTAATAAACAATCCACTCACCGTGGGCGCACCCGATTTGAGCGAGGCAAAAACCCTACGTGAAATGTTCAAGAATGCGAGCAATGTGAATAGTGCAAGTATTTCAGCATGGAATGTTACAACAATCACCGACATGAACAGCATGTTCTATGGTGCCACATCATTTAATCAGTCGTTGAGTTTGTGGAATGTTTCGGCAGTAACGAGCATGGGAAGTATGTTCTATAATGCCTCGGCGTTTAATCAAGACCTTAGCGCATGGGATGTGAGTAAAGTAACGAGCATGAGCAGTATGTTCATGGGAGCTTCGGCTTACAATAATGGTAATTCAGCTTTGGCATGGGATGTGAGTAAAGTAACGAGCATGACCAACATGTTCAACAAAGCCACAAGTTTCGACCAAAACATCGGAGGCTGGAACATCAGTGCATTGACTAACGCTCAAGGCATGTTCAAAGATGCTCAGCTTTCAGTGGCTAACTATGATGCTTTGCTCATGGGTTGGGAAGCACAAGTAGCGGCAGGAAATGAAGCATCGACGGTGAAATTCCACGGAGGATTGAGCGAATACTGCGCTGGTGAAACAGCACGTGCTAGTTTAATTGCAAAAGGCTGGGGCGATGGCACAGCAGGAGGAGATGCAGCCAACAACATGGATGGCACAACCGGTATTGCCGATGGTGGTTCAGGAAAACCAATCAAAACGTTCACCTTTGAAGAAGATGTGGTGCAAGCTTGTATTAATGTAGAAGAAAACATTATTTTGAGCAGTAGCGAAACAACAGTGGAATATCAGCTATATAATAAAGCCGATGATAGCCAAGTGGGAGCTCCTGTTGTGGGAACTGGCGATGTGATTAGCTTCCCGGTAACAATAGCAACAGCAGGAACAACAAACTACTATGTGGAAGCTGCTCACACCGACTTCACTTGTACTGAAATCTTAACCGATGAGGTTGAAGTGGTAACAGCTCCAGTGAGCGTGGGTGGTATACTTGCCGTGAAAGATGGTTCATCGAACAATGTGTGCGTGGGAACAAATAGTAAAGAATTAGAATTAACCGGTCATGTGGGCTCTGTGGAACGTTGGGAAAGTTCAGTGAAAGGCGATTTCACCGACATGGTGGAAATTGCGAATACAACAGACACTTACACGGCAATCGATTTAGCGGAAAGCACCACATTCAGAGCTTTAGTTCAAAGTGGCGAATGTAGCGAAACCTATTCAAGCGAAATCACAATCAATGTGTTTGAAGCAGTGAACACCGGTTCACTAGCCATTACAGGCGATGCGCTTATTTGCAATGGATACACCACGCAACTAGGCATTGGCGAATATGGTAGTAGTAGCATTGTGCGTTGGGAAAGTTCAGTGAAAGGAGATTTCACCGACAAGGTAGAAATCACAAACACTTTCGATACCTACACGACATCGGCACTAAGCACGAGCACTTCATTCCGTGTGGTACTCACCAATGGCGTGTGCGATGACCAATACTCAAATATCGTAACGGTTCAGGTGAACGATTGCGACCGTGGCGATGCACCCGACAGTTATTTCACAACAGTGGCAAATAACGGACCAGTGCACTATGCGCCTCAGGCAAGTAGTAATGTGTACATCGGAACAGTAGCACCCGATAGTGAAGTTGATGGCATTCCAACATCCGATGCATCGGGCGACGATGCAACTGGCGACGATGAAGATGGACTTATGTTGAGTTATTCAACCGATCAATCAACAATTGTATTATCAAACATAAATGTGGTAAACAATCTTGGAAAAGATGCGTTACTATATATGTGGATAGATATTAATCAGAATGGAACCTTTGAAATGACAGAATCAAGTAACGCGAAAGTAAAATCAGGAACACATGCAGTGAGCCTTGAAACGGCAAACTACAACTATGGAATTAAGCTAGGAAGCTACATGGTTCGTTTGCGTGTGGGTTCAGTTCTTTCTGAAGTTTCTTCGCCAACCGGATTAGCAATCGATGGCGAAGTGGAAGACCACTTGATTTGTCTTCGTCCCGCAGAGCTTAAAGTTGCCGCCGCACAAATGCAAATTTGCGATGAGCAAGCAAGCATTAACTTAAATGAATGTATTGCCTATGAAGCACAAGCAGGATATGAAGTGAACTGGTCGACTGCCGATGGAACTCCAATTAATGCAAGCGATGTTCCATCATATGATGTGACAGGCATGAATCTTCGAGAGATTTTGGTGTTGAACTACACGGTAACAGAATCATATTGCGGAGTGGAAATGAGCGCAACGGGTAAACTTTATGTGGAAAAGGTGAATGAGATTGAAATTGGAGATAAAGAACTGACCATTTGTGTGGCAGATGCAGCGAATCTTAATTTGAGCAATTTACTAGGAACCGCTGTTTCTGGAACATGGACAGCCAACACTGCCGGAGCCGGAGCACATCTTTCAGGAAATCGTTTTGCTGGCGATGCAGCCTATGACGATGTGACAGGAGGAAATCAAGTGTTTGAGTTTACCTTCACACCAGCAAATAATGCATGCATGACAACAACACCGAAAGTAACCATTACAATTGAACAAACGCTGTAATCATGCGAAATAGAAAGTTTTCCAATTTGCCTAATCGTAAATTGGAAAACTTCAATAAATCAAAAAATAACTAGCGAAAAATAAGAATTTTAAATGCTATGAAACAATTAAAGAAAACAATAAGAAAAATTACCTGCCTAGGTGTTCTCATTGCTCAGCTTGCTTTTGCTCAGGCGCAAATGTCATCAACAGCAACAAAATATGTTTGCGATAATGGAACGAACCTCATGCTCGATTTAGGAATGGATGTTCTGGGAAAAGTGCTCAATGTGGGTGGAGGATATTGGGATCAGGTTGATGCCGATGATAATGTTATTAAGTCGAAGATTGATAATGTGCTTGTGCTAGCCGGATTGCCAATCGGGGAGTATAACTTTATCTATACAGCAACAACCAACGAATGTTTGCCCGCAGGCACAAAAGTGAAAGCAACGGTTGTTATTCTAGAAACAGCGAAAGGTTTTTCTCATGTTGTTTATTCGTGTGTGGGCGATAATCCAAAACTCGATTTAAGTACGATTGTTTCGCCAGGACTACCAAAGCCCACCTTCACATCGACCAACGCAGGAACTCTAAAAGGAACAGAGCTCGAAATGGCAGCGCATGAAGGTGCAATTGAAGTGCATTACAACGGAGGACAAGTGAACGGTTGTAACGATGAAGCAGTCATTTATATTAATGTGTTGCGCGATGGTTCAACACCTGAACTCACCGTGGAAAATGTGAGCTATTGTATAACTTCACTTCCGTCGGCAATCAATCTAAGCAATTTGAGCGGCATTTCAGCTCAAAATGGCGTGTGGACTTTAACAACAGCAACAAGCGATATTACAATGATCGGCAATGTGGCGACCTTTGTTCCGCAAATAATCCCTGGTGATTATGTATTCACCTATGCATGGGATGCAACAAGTTGCTATGCTGCAGGAACAGCCGATTTAACAATCACAATTACAAGCAGTGGACTCGTGTTGCCAACCGATCCTTCAGATGATATTTGTAAGTCGGACAATCCAAACAAGCGCTACAACCTAGCACTCGAAGGATTGGGAATCAGTTTGCCAAATTCAGCCGGAATATGGGCAGAAACAAGCAAACCTAGCGGCGCAAGTTCAATTGATGTAACCCAAGGAATGTTTGATGTAGCCTCGGCAATTCCAGGCGTGTATGCGTATAAATATACCGCTCATTCAATGATCGACATGTGTGGTTTGAGTGGAAGTAGCACGTTAACACTCACCGTGGGCGATTTAACCGATGACGGAGGAAGAGATGGCCGTTTGCAATTGTGTAGTTTCGACATTGAGTCGCGCACGGGCAACTTGAAATTATCAAACTACATCATGGATATGCCGGCAGGAGCAGTTTGGGCATCAACATCGGGCGCAACAATTCAAAATGATGATGAAGTAGCCTTCACAGAATTGAGCGGTTTAGGATTAGGAATACATGTGTTTAGCTACACCTACACATCGGAAGGATGTGCAGGCGAAGGCGGAGGAACACTCTATATTTCAACAACCAGCAAACTAGAAATACCAGAAACGGTAATGATGAGTTTCTGTCGACCAGAAATGTCGAGCGTGATCGATTTGAACCAAGTAATCGGAGCCGATTTAGCGGGCACATGGAGCATCGACGCAACAAGTCCAGATAACACAGCAACACTCACAGGAAGCAAGTTTTCAGAAACCGTGGCTGTTGGTGACGGTTCGAAAGAATATGTGTTGGTTTTCACATCAACGGGCGATCGTTCATGTGGCGAGCCTGAAAAAATCACCGTAACAATCAAAGTGAATGATGATCAGTATTAATTGTATTATCAGTAGAAACATAAAAAAATCAAGCATATGAAATCATTACAATATATATTGGTCACAGCTGCACTTGTGTTAGGCGCAAATCAGTTGTTTGCACAGCAAGAAATTAGAGGAACACACAACATGTGCGAAGGCACGGTTTTCCCCTTGAAACTCGACGATGTGGTAGGCTTAGGTTTATCGGGAGGCGGAGGAAGCTGGGCAGAAGTTTCGGCAGCCGACAACAGCGTGGTGCTCGATAATCAGGTGAGTAACGTCTTTTTAGGAGTCGACAGAATACCTGGAACCTATGAATTTGTGTTCACGCCAAAAGGAAACCCTTGTTTGGGCGATGATGATCGTGCGATTGCAACTATTGTCATTTGGTCAAAACCAACGCCCGTTTCACATATGGTTATTCTTTGTGCCGGAACGACTTTGTCATTCGATTTAAGCACCTTGTTAAAACAAGAAGTGAAAGATTCCTATACCATCGCCTATAAAGACGAGGCAGGAACAAGCTTGCCATCTTCAACAGTTGATATTAACGCGGAAGGCGAATATAAATATACGTATCACCTAAGCGCAAGCGATAATCCTTGTGTTGATCAGGAAGAAATTGTGCTAAATGTTGTAGCTATCGGTGTTGCCGATGTGGTTGATTTCACCGCTGGTTTGCAATATTGTGCGGCAACCCTTCCAGAAACAGTCAATTTAAATGCAAAATTAGGATTAACTGCCGACGATGGGGTGTGGGTGGCTCCGGAAGGTGCTCCAGCAATTACCAATGGCATTGTGGCATTGGCAGGAGCAGCACATGGCATTTATGATTACACCTATGAGTATAAAGATTGTGAAGGAGCTTCAAAAACAAAAACATTTACCATTGATATTGAAGAAGATTTATCAACAAGCTTCAACAATGTAACAAAAGACTATTGTAAAACAATTAGTGCCAGCGGCACAATCGACTTGATGGACGTTCTTGGAGTGGGATTCCCTAACTCAGTTGGCGTGTGGAGCGAAGTCAGTGCAAGCTCAACGGTTGATGTGGCAGATGGAATCTTTGAATTGGTTGATTCAAGATTAGGATCATATACCTATCGTTTCACCGTGAGTGAGGCAGTTGATTTGTGTGGTGTGGGCGGATTATCGGCCGATGTAACACTAAACATTTTCGATAATAGCGAGATTCTCGATGGTGAAGTGCAATTGTGTGCCTCGAATTTAGAATCAGGAAGCAGCCTGGATTTAGCCGAGTACATGAAAAACATTCCAGCAGGAGGCTCATGGAAAAAAGCCGATGGAACGGTAATTACCGGTTCAACAGCCGATGTGAGCAGTTTGGCATTGGGTGTGCATTTATATAACTACACATTCAACGGCGGACCATGTGGCGATGGCGAGGCACAGCTAATTGTTGTTGTAACCGACATGTTGACAAACTTTAAAGACAAAACAAAAAGCTACTGTTTAACCGATGAAGGGGCGGATAAAATCGACTTAGATCAGATATTAGGCGTTGGCAATGTGGAAGGAACATGGGAAAACACAAGTCATGCAACTAACTACAACACCACTAGTCATGTGTTTGATGGAAAATCAGAAGGCGTTGGTACTTACACATTCACCTTTACGGCAACAGGCGAAGGATGTGGTGTGAGCATTGGCGACAAGGTAGTCATCACGATTAAAGTGACAGAAAGTTTAGCGTCGTAGCAATAACGCAAATTGAAAAGGAGAGGCATAATCTTCTCCTTTTCGAAATTTGCAAGAAATAAGAGTTTTACTCTTTAAAGATTGAACATTATGATGACTTTTATAAATAAATATGCAGTGGTTGCTTCCGAAAAGAAGCCTTTACCATCAGCGCAAACATTACTGTTTTGCTGCTTAGTACTGCTTTGTATTTCACCTTCAGTTCACGCGCAGAGCCGAAGCAAAGAGGTAACAGTTGATATGTGTCGTTCGCATGTGATGCCAATCAATTTGGAAAACGCTGCCCAAATATCGATCCCTTCAGGAGCAGGAGTGTGGCGGAGTGAAGATGGAACCGTGGTGAACAATGTGGTGATACCCGACGCAAGTAAAGATGAACAAACGTACTATTTCGAAGTAATATCGGCAGCAGCTTCTTGCGATTTGATTGTGGGAGATCGTTTTAAAGTAACGATTCAAATTGAAGATATTAGTGAGCCAAAAGGAGAACCTAAACAAGCGTTTTGTGGAGATTCATCAAATTTAAAAACCTTGGCCGATATCGAAGTAACAGGAGAAACCGGACTAACAATCGGCTGGTTTGATTCGCCTAGCGCAGGGAAGAAACTAAGCGAAACAACCACACTGGTTAGCGACGTTACTTATTATGCCACACTGCTAAAGAAAGATTGTGGAGAAAGTGCCAAACGATTGGCGGTGTTAGTGAAAATTGAAACCACTCCTGATATTACAGTAACGAATCCAGGATTACAAACAATGGCATTTGATCTCGAAAAATTGATCATCGAGAGTAATGAATCAGATGGTGAGATAACTTTCCACAGCGCACAACCCAGCGATGCGTTTGATATGAGTAATCAACTAACAAACTTAATCATTGAATCAACACAAACCATCTATGTGATGAAAGCCAATGATGCCGGATGCTTCGATGTGGAAGAAGTGGAAATCAGTATTGAAGGAGAGTTCTTCATTCCACAAGGATTCTCACCAAATGGCGATGGATATAACGAACGCTTCGTGATAACAGGGCTTAAGAAATTCCCCGATGCAAAACTGGAAGTATACAACCGTTGGAATGCCATCGTCTATTCGAAAGAAAACTATGGAAATGAAGATAAATGGGGAGCCGATGAGGCATGGTGGGATGGAAAGTCGAATGGAAAGATGGGAATTGGAAATGGCATTTTGCCAGCCGATAATTATATCTACATCTTAACATATGACGGCAAAATCCAAAAAGGAATCGTGTTTATTAACTGGTAAGAACAAGGAGAAATCATGATATTCAAACTACAGAATAAAGGAAAGAAACTAGCAACTCTAGTTCTATTCATGGTGCTTATTTTGATGGGAAATAGGGGTTTTGCTCAGCAAGACCCCCTATACTCACAATACATGTTCAACATTCAGATGGTGAACCCCGCTTATGTGGGAACATGGGAAACAATCGGAGTGACAGCACTCACCAGAAATCAATGGCTAGGAGTCGATAGAGCTCCACAAACCAACACGCTTTCGGTGCAATCGCCAACACGTGGAGAACGAGTGGGAATTGGAGCATCGCTCATGAATGATAAGTTCGGACACATTAAGCGTCTGGCTTTCTTCACCGACTATTCCTATAAGGTGCAGTTAGATGATCGAGGAACACAACTCCGATTCGGATTGAAGGCAGGATTTTCGAATTATACCAATAATTTGAGTGCCTATGATATCCAAGATAGTGGCGACCCCGCTTTCCAAGGCATGGTGGAACAGAAGTTCATGCCAAACTTCGGATTCGGTGTGTTTCTTCATCAAGATAAATACTATTTCGGAGCATCGATTCCAAAAATGATTGAACACAGTATTGATAACGATGCAGCTAAAAATTACAGCATTCAATCAGACATTCGTCACTGGTTCTTCATGGGAGGTTATGTGGTGGATTTATCAGAAGGTTTCAAGTTTAAACCATCGGTAACAGCTCGCATGGTGAGCGGAGCACCATTAAGTGCCGACTTCAATGCAAACTTCCTACTGAATGAAAAATTCTGGTTTGGAGGAATGTATCGCACAGGAGCAGGATTTGGTGTAAACTTGCAATGGATTGTTGATAAGAAAATGAGAATAGGCTATGCGATTGATTATTCAAACAGCGGAATATATAAAAATAGCTTAGGCATACATGAGTTGATGATTTCATATGAGTTCAACTTCATTAAAGATGTTTATGCATCGCCAAGATATTTTTAATAGAAGTGTAACAAAATAATGTTTTGAATCTTAAAAAATAGATTAGTTTTGTAATCAATAGAGAGGAAAAGCAACAAGAATAAAGCATAAGGATATGAAGAGTAAATTATATGTCGTTTTATTGATGATTATTTGCCCCATGGCTCTTTGGGCGCAAATTATATCAACACCCAACTACGATTCCCCTGAACTATTCCAATTTAAACACAACTCCGACAAAGCAGAGTTTGGAGGAAATGTGGCTGGTGATACCTTGTATTATTATAAGTTAGAAAAATCGCCCGACAAAAAGAAGAGAGCAAAAAGAAATGAAGAGTTTTTTCATGTCTATTCGGTTCTGATTGATAAAAACGGACAGTCGCAAGATGTTCCTAAGTACGACAGCCAAAAATCAACAAAGCACCACGATGGACCAATTTGTTACAGCAAAGCGTTAAATTGCTTCTTTATTTCAAATTCAGAATATGATGGCGCTATTATCGATCGAAAAGTTTTCCGGAAAAGAATGGTTCAATTGAAGATTGATATCGTTGACGCAAAAACAAAGAAAGTAACTCCTTTCCCACATAATAATTTAGCCTATTCGGTAACTCACCCAGCAATAAACAATGCGGGCGATGTGCTCTATTTCTCTAGCGATATGCCCGGAGGTCATGGAGGAAAGGATTTATATAAATCGGTCTTCAAAAACGGAGAATGGCAAAAGCCCGAAAACTTAGGCGAGCCAATCAACACAAGTGCCGATGAAATGTTCCCTTTTATTGGGATTAAAAATGAGTTCTTCTTTGCATCTAATCGTGAAGGCGGAAAAGGAGGGCTAGATATCTACACCTCGCAATTGTCGGGTGAGAATCATTTCTCGGAGCCCGTGTCAATGAAAGCTCCGTTCAATTCAGATGCCGATGATTTCGCATTCTACATGGCCGATGGTCGTCATTATGCTTTCTTTGCCTCGAATAGAGAAGATGAGTTTAACGACGAAATATATAACGTGAAATTAGCCCCATGGCATAAAGATATCGATGGTAAAGCTATCGATGGCGGAACCGGAGAAGCACTTGCCGATGTGCAGGTGAAATTGTTTGACCAAAACAATGAGCTCTTACTTGAAACAATTTCGAATCAAGATGGCTCTTTTGAATTTGAAATCGAGCAAGGAGTGAATTATGTGTTGTCGGCACAAAAACAACTGTATGGTGATGCAAAGGAAAAGGTAGATTATGACACCAAAAATGTGTTGATGAAACTTCATGGTGGTTATATCGTCGATTTAGTGGTGATTGACGCCGAAAATAATCAGCCGGTTCCTGGGGTGTCGGTGCGAAATCTTACCGATGGAAAAGTGTGGAATGCCGACGGATATCTGGCGAAGGTGAGCTTAGCTGCTAATGCCGACAATCAGTTGCGCGTGGAAGCTGAGGGTTACTTAATGCAGCGCGTTGCCTTCAACACAGCGGGATTAACCTATGGCAGCATGAGCGATACGGTGATGCTTTATTCGCGAGATAGAGATAAGTTGTTTCAGCTTTCGAACATCAACTATGACTATGGTAAGGCAAGCTTGAGAGAGGAATCGAAAAGAGAACTCGATAAATTGGTAAGCCTCATGAAAGAGAATCCAAGTGTGATGGTTACATTAAGATCGCACACCGACTCGAGAGGTTCCGATGAGTTTAACTTATATCTTTCAGATAAACGTTCAGAGTCGTGTAAGCAGTACTTAATCGACCATGGGGTTTCGATTAGTAGAATTTCAGCTCGTGGATACGGAGAAACACAATTGCTAAACGAGTGCGCTAATGGTGTGGAATGTGAGGAAGAAATGCATTTTGCAAACCGTCGTACAGAAATAAAGTTTAGCTACTATGTTTCAGAAACCGATAAGCAAGCAGCGATTGAAACCGAAATCAAGGCAACTGGAAACCGTTATTTCATTCTTGCAAACAGCTTTAAAAATGAATACTTGGCCGACCATTTCTATGAAGATATGCAATTCAAGGGCGTTAAGGTTATGAAGATGGGACGCATTCGTGGCGGATTTTATGCCGTGGCTATCGAAAGCTACTCAAGCTTACAAGAAGCACTCAAGCGAGTGGAGGAAGTCAAAAAACAAGAAGGATTTGAAGATGCATGGGTTTATGACTACGGTAGATATTAATAATATAATGAAATGAAATGGGAGTCCAGTAAGTGTAGAGCTTGCTGGACTTTTGTTTTTTTTGATTATTTCTTTTGATATTTGTAACCTATCGGAAAGAGATGATGTCTAATGGATAAATTCAAGAAGTTAGAAACTAATAATTAAAAAAACAAGAATGGGAGATTTAGTAGCAATGGTGGTGCCAGGAACATTTTTCACAATGGCAGCATTAATGGTGTATTGGGTGATGAAGTATCGCTATCAAACCAAAAAGGCAATCCTTGAAAAAGGCGGAGATATTAGTGAATCAAAACGCCCCTTCCCCTTCCTAGAGGTTGGACTAATGGCAATCGGAATAGGCGTAGGTTTAGCCATAGGTACTGCTTTTCAGTTCATGGCGATTCCGGCAGAAGCAGTCGATAAAATTACAGGTGCATGCATGCTGTTATTCGGAGGACTTGGAATTGTAATTGCTTTCTTTATTCGTCGGAAAATAGATGAGAAGAGATGATGATTTTCAAATCATTCGAAAGGTTCAGGAGGGAGACATATCGAAATTTAGCATTTTAGTAGATGCCTACAAAGATGTGTCTTTCTCCTTGGCTTGCTCATTACTTAAAAATGAAAGCGATGCAGAAGATGCCTTGCAAGATGCCTTTGTTAAAGCCTTTCAAGGATTAAACAAGTTCAAATTCGATTCCTCGTTTGCTACTTGGTTTTATAGAATTGTATTAAACACATGCCTATCGAAGAGAGGGAAACGAAAAATATACATTGATATTTCACTTTCAGATTCGGAAATCATGAATCTAAATGAAAATTCAGATCATCCGTTTTCACTTTTGGAGCAACAAGAGCAAAAACAAATGGTGAACACAATTCTAGAAACGATGCGTGAAGAAGAAGCCTTATTGCTTCGCTTGTTTTATTTGGCTGAGTTGTCAATTGTGGAGATTGCCGAGACAACTTCTTTTTCAGAATCGAAAATTAAAGTAAGTTTGCATCGTGCGAGGAAAGTTTTTCGACAAAAAATGGAACAGGCATTTGGTAATGAACTAAAGGATAAATGATGAACGAACAAGACTTCAAAGAGATTATTAAGAAAGATATAAAACCCCCATCTTCCGATTTTACCGATAAGCTCATGCAGCAAATTTACCTTATAGAAAATCGGCGGAAACATAGGGCGCAAGCCATGATGATTGTGGCTGCAAGTGTGTTGGTGGGAATTGCGTCGCTATTTGTGGAAATACCCAATTTACAACTGATGAATTATACATTTCAAACAAATGAACTGGTTTTACCTCTGATAGCTCTGTTGTTGATGTTATTCGCATGGCATGAACTCTATGAGTTGAAACAAAAGATAGAGGCTTAATTTGAATTTCTAAATCAAAATAAGCTTCATTAAAAACAAACGAGGATAGCAAAAATGCTATCCTCGTTTGTTTTTATCCGCAGGTTTATCGACGTTATTTTTTGGCGATTATCTCATTGGCAATAGCCTGCATGTCTTTCCCTGAAAAATTGCCCGAACTCATGAGCAATAGGTTTTTTCCTTGCCATGATTTAGCAAAAAGCTCTTCAAATAAAGCATCGGAATCGGTGAAGACTTTTAAATTGCCACTAGCAAAAGCTTCTGCCACTTGTGCCTCGCTGATTGCTTCCAGCTGCTTGTGAGCAATGGTGTGAGGATTAAAATATACATAAGCTTCATCGGCAGCTGCCATGCATCCAGCATATTGAGGAAGAAATTCTTTTTTAAGTGAACTGAAGGTGTGTAATTCCATCACAGCCACTAACTCTCTTTCGGCAAACTGAGCTTTCACGGCTTGGGTAGTAGCTTTCAATTTCGATGGAGAGTGTGCAAAATCATAGAACACGGTGCATTGAGCATCTTTTGCAAGCGTCTGCAATCGACGAGCGGCTCCTTTAAACGATTGAATAGCTCGATAGAAATCAGCATCGGAAACTTGAAGCTCGTTGCACACCAATTTTGCCGCAGCTATGTTTTGCAAATTGTGATTGCCAAAAATTTCAATAGCTACTTTCTCAGAGCCATGACACAAATGGGTGATATCATTTTCAAGCACCGAGGGGTGTTCCACATAGGGAGTTGCTAAAATATCGGCACGCACTTGCGAAGCAATTCGTTGCAGTTCAACATCACCACCATAGTAAAACAATTTGCCGTTAGGCTCAATGAGCTGAGCGAATAGTTGAAATTGCGCTACATAATTATCGAATGTGGGAAACACATTGATGTGGTCCCAAGCCACTCCGCTGATTAAAGCAATGTGAGGATGATAAAGATGAAACTTTGGTCGGCGGTCGATGGGTGATGAAAGATATTCGTCGCCCTCAAAGATTGCAACTTTGGCATCATGAGAAAGCGAAACCATGGTTTCAAATCCTTCAAGATTAGCTCCCACCATGTAGTCGAATTTCATGCCGTTTTCACGAAGCACATGCATAATCATAGACGTGATTGAGGTCTTGCCATGCGAACCGCCAATCACCACACGCAGCTTATCTTTAGTTTGTTCGTAGAGATATTCAGGATAAGAATAAATTTTCAAACCCAATTCTTGAGCACGAATCAGCTCAGGATTATCGGCACGAGCATGCATTCCAAGTATCACCGCATCAATTTCAGAGGTGAGCAATTCGGGCTGCCATCCATCTACTAGAGGAAGAAGACCATAAGACTTTAAGCGACTTTTTGAAGGTTCAAACACCTCATCATCCGATCCACTTACATCGAAACCCTTCTTGTGAAGGGCAATAGCTAGATTGTGCATGGCGCTTCCGCCAATGGCAATAAAATGTATTTTCATTATATTGAGTGCGTTAATTGTTTAACAAACAGAACTACAAAGCTAAGTTTTTTTGAGTGAAAATAGCTTTTCAAACCGAAGAAAACACAATGTAAATTCACTCGACCAAATTTTATGCACAAAATGGCAATGATGAAGAGTATTAAGAATTAGAAAATTGCATAAGAATAATGCGAACCGATAGTGCAAGCTAAGAAGATAATCATCACTTTTGTAAAGAATAAAATTTCACTCATGTTGAAGCACAATTTTTTTAGTAGCACTAATTTCTTAGCCTTTATAGCATGCCTGCTTTGGGCAACAGCCTTTGTGGGCATTAAGATCGGATTGAACTATCAAACGCCAATTCAATATGCCGGCTTCCGCTTTGCTCTTTCCGGCTTGTTTCTGTTCATTTATTTTGGGAATGCTCAACAATATTGGGAACAAGTGAAAGAAAACTGGCGCTTTTTGTTGCTCATGACTTTTGTGCAAACCGTCCTTCAATATGTGTTTTTTTACACAGGAATCGACATGCTTCCGGCCTCGATTGCCGCTCTTATTGTGGGCGCATCGCCTCTTTTTGCTGCGGTTCTTTCGCATCTCTTCATGAGTAACGACAAAATGACAATCCGCAAGGTGCTCAGTCTGCTCCTCGGATTGGTGGGAGTTGCTGTTATCAGCTTTGCCAAAGAAAGTCATGAATCAAGTAAAACAGTGAGTTTGATGGGAGTGTTCATCTTGCTCATGAATGGCATTGTGGCAGGCTATTCAAATGTGCTAGTGGCAAAAAACAAAAGCAGTATCAATCCGATTGTTCTCGGTTCATCAACGCTATTTGCTGGAGGGCTGATGCTTGCCCTTGGTTCGATTGCTGTTGAGGGAATCACCTTGCATCAACCAACTTTAGAATATTGGGGAGCCTTGCTGTGGCTAGCATCACTTTCTGCCATTTCGTTTGCTATCTGGTATTCCTTGCTACGACGTGCCGAGGTGAAGGTGTCGGAACTAAACATGTGGAAGTTTGTAGTCCCTGTGGGAGGAGCTATTTTGTCGTGGATCATTTTGCCCGAAGAAAAACCGCAACTTGTGGCGATTGTTGGCATGTTGCTCATTGCTTTGTCGATATTTTTTCAAGCCAAAAAATCAAATTAAAACATGGAGACAATCGAAAAAATGGATCTATGTTGAATTTAGTGGGTAGTGAATTGTCGAATTAGGCTTGATTAATTCTGCATGGCAATCAAACAATGACCCAATGGGCGTTCGGTTGGAAGAAGCATTGCATGTGGATTCAATTTCATGATAGAAGGCTCCCGCAACTGTTCGCCAAGCTTCAATTAAATGATAGAAGGCTCCCGCAACTGTTCGCCAAGCTTCGATTAAATGATAGAAGGCTCCCGCAACTGTGCGGCGTGTTTCAATCATGTTTCAATCATGTTTCAATCATGTTTCAAGTGCGTTGCAAGCGTGTTTCAAACACATCCTCTTCTAAGTTTGAAACAACTAAAGAGTTCGACATAGAACCAAAAAAATGATGTGTTTTGAAAATATTATATTCACTTTGTGCTGAAGTTAACCGTATTTATATTATTTTCGCAAGCATGAAAAAAATACTAAGTTTCGTTTTGTGCCTTTGCGCCTTTTCAGCGAATGCGCAATTAACAGAAGAAAACTATAAAAAGAAAAACACTCTTTACTTTGCTCCCCGGGCAAATGTGGGCTATGTGCTGCCCACCAATGAATTTCTAACAGGAGAAAACAACAGTCAGTCGCCAATCAATTGGTATCACGCACAAAGCATAGGACTAGCAGTTCAAACAACAGGCAGCAAAGAGTGGCACCACGTGCTTAATTTCCCCTACTATGGCGTGTCGTGCTACACCGCAGGCTTTCCACAAACAAACGAAATGGGGCGACCATGGGCTGCTTATGCCTACATGGGGGTTCCAATTAAGCGCACGCAAACACATGCTTTTGGCTATGAGTTAGCCTTTGGTTTTGCCACTAACTGGAAACGATACGACCCTGTTACTAACCCAAACAACATCACCATCGGTTCTTATTCCACTGTCTACATCGGAGCCAATCTCTTTTGGTCGTATCAATTAAGTCCGTTGCTTGACTTCAAAACAGGATTTGGATTCACCCACTTTTCTAATGGAGCAATGCGCAAGCCCAACAAAGGGCTAAACCTTGCTGCTCCTTTTGTGGAGTTGAGCTATCGATTCGAGGAATTACCAAAACTAGAAAGACAAACCCCTTCGCCCTATGAGCAATGCAATGAAATTGCCATTCAAGCGAGCTTTAGCAGTAAGCAAGAAGAGTATGAAAGTAGTGTTGAAAATGTAGCATCAACCATTGGGAAGTTTGAGATGTATAATCTTTCAGCGGCCTACATGAGGCAAATTACATGGAAAAACAAGTTTGGTGCAGGCATCGACTGGAGCTACGACACGCAAGGGAATTTAAGCTATTCAGAAAATTCACAAGGTGTTGTAGTGTTAGACCAAAGCAATCTTTTTGCCGATAGAACAGTGCTCGGACTGTATGGAACCTATGAGTTTATTGCCAATAGAATATCTCTTGCCTCGTCGCTTGGAGCCTATGTCTACAGAAAGAAACCTGAGGGAGGAGCACCAATAATTTATCAACGCATTGGATTGAAATATCATTTCAAAAACGACATGTTTGTTAGTGTGTTGGTGAGAGCACATAACTTCACTGTTGCCGATATTATCGAATGGGGTGTGGGCTACCGAATTAAGTGGAGAAAGGATGAAAAGTGAGTAATACCAAAAACCCTTCAATCAAAGACCGCTTTTTACCGCTCTATTCAACCCAGAAAGATGAAGTTTCAAAGTTCAGCACATAGCCTTTGAATGCAGAAATAAAATCTTGTCCAACATTACCAAAAGAATTTTTGTTTAAAGGCGTTTCATGAATGTTGAGGCGAACATTTTTCAAGCTGCACGATTGATTATTGTTGCAAAGCTTAATCTTCTTCAAAACAAACCCTTTCTCTTCAACAATTCCGCCAGCACCGCCAGTCGAAAAATTCTCTAGTTGATATTTCTCATCAATAGATGACTGATATTTCTTGTAGAAACGAGGAAAAAGGCTCGTCGCGTTTGCTCCCGTATCGAAGTGAAAAGAAAGCAATTCGTTGTTACAATCTAGTTCCACGATAGGCGACAAGCCATCGAGAGCAAAGTTTTTATTACTCGAACCGCTAGCATTCTTTGGAATAAAGAGCATATTTTCTCGCACATGAATCTCCCGTAAAGCCCGAATAATTGGAAAACCAACAATCCCAGTAATTTCATAATCAAGTTCGGGGAAATTTAAATTTGCATCGTCGAAAACAATAAAAACAGCATTTTTAACATGCAAATCACCCAATGAAAGATGTGGAACAACAGCCAAGTCACTCTCAATCATTTTACCAGTAGCAGCCGTTGTTTGAAAGTTAACATCGAGAATTTCAAGATTTAACTTCTCAGCAACCGAACGTTGAATAACCGAAAAATTGGCGCCCGTGTCAAAAACAAACGAACTACTTTGCGTGTCCATTTGAACATCAACACAACTTAATCCAGAAGCATCTTTTGTCAGATTAAGATTAACATCGCCTGTCAATTCAACACGTTGAGCAGGACAGTTCAAAAGTGCTTGCCAAAGCTTTTCGCTATTCCGATAACTTTCAAGAGTGGAAGAATCGAGCAAATCCGCATAAGTGGAAGTAATAAATTTGTTGGTTTGCCAAGCCTCTTTATACTCAAAAAGAAGCACATGGTTGTTTTGTTTCAACGTTAAAATCCCAAGCATGTTGTCGGGCTGAAGGGCACCAGAACTAAACTTGAGCAACTCGATAATTTTTTGATTTGATGCTTTGGGCGCATTAAATGCCGCATCTAAATGCGCTCCAAAATAAAGAGCATAAATCGATGGCAATCGGCGCTCGTTACTTTGATATAACCGACGAAGCTCGAAATACTGATGATTTTCCAACTGAACAAAAAGGCGGTCAATTAGTTGGTTTATAGCATAATCCTGTTGAGCTCTTAAGCCCGAAAAGCTTGCAACTAACACAACTACTAGCGATAATTTGTAAAGAAAAACACGCATTGCATGACGTTTGATGTGAATGATTGATGAAGAATTTTAAAACCCTGTTTCAATTGCACAAGGGTTTTTTAAAAGCTCACTTCGCAGTGCAAATAAACAAAAAAAAACCGAAAATACACTGCAACACAAACCAATCGCACATTTTTCATTTGGGGGTGCCGGCATTCCTCCCCGCCGCACTCCCTGCCCCTGCCGTCGCGCTTTCCGCTACAATCTTTTAAGGGGGCGAGAACCAAAGCCCCCTTAAAAGGATTTCCGCTGCAATCGCTCACCCTGCTGCGCACAACACAAGCTCATACATAGCTCAACCGACCAAATTAATCAGCAATAAATGCTGACAACACGACTTTGTTTGTCGTTTGATGGCAAAACAACAACAACGTAAATCATCACAATTATACTTGCTTAACCCGTTGGCGGAAATAAATCAGCGCATTTTTAATCCGATAGCTTATCATTAGGCTTATACCGAACAAAATTCATAGCTAAAACACTTCTTATTACATTATAACTTGAAGCTTAACTAAGCTCATGGGGATAAATGTAGCTAATTAAGCGTGCTTAAAGCACCATTACATAAAAAATAAGGACTATTAAGTTTGCTTAAAACATCATTCCAAAATAAAAATGGACCAATAAGTTTGCTTTACGAACCTCTTGAAAAAAAATATGACCTAAGAAGTTTTCTTAAAACACCATTTCAAAAAAAATATGGACAATTAAGTTTGCTTAATTTTGCATTTCAAAATAAAAATGGACCAATAAGCTTTATTAAAACCGTTGTATTCTGACCTACATAGTCATTAAGCGTGTCGGTTGACGATGATTAAGTGATGGATTCAGAAGATATTACACAATCTCGCTGATGGTGATGCATTGCAATGTATCTTTAGCAGCCTCCTCAATTCAATAATTAATTTTAAGAAGTTCCCAAAATAGCAATGAAACACGAAAACGCATAGCACATTCTTCGTTAAAATTGCAAATAATTAATTCCACCAACGGATAATGTATCGCAAATGTTCGATTAAATTTTTCCGAATGGTCGGCACAATCCCGCATGGCAACCAAACACACCCTTTT
>JBKEAC010000162.1:0-22730 GCA_047971925.1 Mangrovibacterium sp. | reverse complement strand
AGTTCCAGCTATAGTTGCAGCTTGGAAATCGGAGAATGCCAATATGTTTGACAGGTAGAGAGTGATCACGATGAACACACCATAGTAGGCTGCACGTTCTAAAAGTTCAGCGAAATTGGCAACCCAAAACGCTTGTGAAAATTTTGTTTTTTCTGACATAGCTATTTTAATTAAATTAAACGTCTGCAAATATAATATTTGTGAACTGATTTTTAGTAAGTTTGAGAGGTAAAAGTGAATTAATTAGTATTGTTGTTTTGTATGAAGTCTTTTGGAGATACGCCATAATGAGATTTGAAGCTTTTTGAAAAATAAGATGGACTAGAGTATCCTAGTTTGTAAGCAGCTTCACTGATTGAAACTTTACCTGATTTTAGAATGTTAGCAGCTAATTTCATTCGTGTGTTTTTAATAAAGTCGCTGACCGATAGGTTTGTAAATTCTTTGAGTTTTCGATATAGATGAACTCTACTCATGCCCATTTCTTTGGCGATAGTATCGACACTTAAATTTTGATCGGCAATGTTTAAGTTAATGAAATCAACAATTTTTTGAAGCAGATTTTCATCACGAGCCTCTAAATTGAGTAGACTGTAATCGACAGTTCCCTCAGAATTTTTCAAAGCATTTTGATATATTCTTCGTCTATTTTCTAGAATGTTAATGATTGACCTTCGAAGTACTTTACTGTCAAAAGGCTTGGTTAAGTAAAGGTCGGCACCGCAAGAAATGCCATTTTCTTGGTGCTCGTCATTATTAGATGCAGATAGAAGAATAATGGGTATGTGGCTGGTGCTAGCATCGTTTTTAAGAAGAGAGCATAATGCAAAACCGGTAATTTTTGGCATCATAATATCACATATAACTAAGTTGGGAGTAGTTTGTTCTAAGTCTTTGATGGCATCTTCTGAATGATTGTAAGTGAGAATTTTAAAATCGGTTTCAAGTTCAAATTTCAAGTAGTTTAAAATCTCTTTATCATCATCAATAATCATAATGCAAGCCTGTTTTTCAATAGATTCACTGTTTTTGTTCGAATCGGAGATATCAAAATTAGGTAGCTTGTAAGAGGGGATTTGTATTGGATCTATCGATATGTCGGCTTTACGGATATGAGTATTTCCAAGTGGAAGTTCAATGATGAAATTAACACCTTTGTTTTCTTTGTCATTTTCTGCCCAAATGTGACCATGGTGAAGATTGATTAGTGAGCGCGATAAATCGAGTCCGATTCCTGTTCCAGAAACGCGATTGCTATTTTGGGTTTGATAAAATCGGCTGAATATCTTTTCGAGCTCGTCAGTTGCGATATAGTCTCCCGAATTGAATATACTGATTCGGAGTTTGTTGTTGGTGTAGATTGTGATATTAATATTGCCATTTTCAGGTGTGTATTTTATGGCGTTTGATATGATATTGAAAATAACCTTTTCAAAGTTTTCGATGTCTATCCAAACTTTTGTTTTTTTGTTTGAGCAGTCGATGTTAAAATTTATTTGCTTTGTGAGAAATGTTGTGGCATACGAGGCACTTAGTTCTGCAATTAATTGATATATCTCGCATTCGTGGAATGATAGTATTAGTTGTTTTTTTTCAATTTTTCTGATATCGAGAATTTGATTTGATAGTCGCAATATTCGATGCGCATTGGTGTGCATTGTTTTGTATAGTCGTAAGTTATTATCATTTTTTCTAGTGCTGATTAGTTTGTTTAGAGGGTCTAAAATGAGGCTTAGAGGAGTTTTGATTTCATGAGATATATTAATGAAGAATTGCATTCTTCTTTCGTTGCTTCGCTCAATTTCTTGGCGTAATATTCGTTCTTTTTGAGATAAGAATAGTGCTATAATCAATGCAATAGCTAGGATTATCCACAGGATTGATGCGGCAATGGTTTTGTACCAAGGCGGGAGAATTATGACCGTTATACTTCGCTCGGCCGATTCTAAACCTTTGTACAAGGCTTTTACCCTAAACGTGTATTTTCCATGAAATAAGTTTGTGTAGGTTGCAGTGTTGGCATTATTTAAAGGCGATATCCAATCATTATCGAAGCCTTCAAGCATATATTTGTAATTGATTTTTGTCTGATTAGCAATAGCATTAGATGCAAAGCTAATTGCAAAAGCACTGCTTTGCTCTTTAAAAAGGATGGTGTCGGCTATAACTATAGATTTTAAATTGCCTTTGTTGGGAAGTTCCGAGTTATTAAATATATCTAGTTTTGTTAGTATAACATTATTCAGTTCGGGGCTATAATTAAGATAGTTTTGATTCACTTGTGTAACACCGTTAATTCCTCCAAAGTATACATCTCCACTAGCGGAGTGAATGGCTGCATTTTTGTAAAATTCATCTGCTTGCAAGCCATCTTCGCGGTAGAATGTAGAAAAATTAGGACTGTCATTCGGAAGGTAGCTAATCCCTTTGTGTGTGCTTACCCAAAGAATGTTTTGCTTGTCTTCTAAAATGGAACAAATAACGTTACTTCCAAGTCCATTATCGATGGTGTATAATTTTTCACTGCTAATATTGACTAATCCACGGTATGTTCCAGCCCAAACGTTGCCTTTAGAGTCTTCAAAAATAGTGTAAACTAAATTGCTAGGTAATAATTTGTTATCTTGGTCGTATTTTATTATCTGCCCATTGTTTGGAATGATGTGGAATAAACCATCGTAACTGGCTAACCAAATGTGGTTTTGTTTGTCGATGTATATGTCGTTAATGTATTGAGGTATGGCACTGTTAGACTCATTTGAAGCTAATAGATTTTTTGAGAACTGCTTGGTTTTAATGTTGAATTGGCACACTTTGCTTCCCAGTGTTCCGAGTAGTAACGAGTTGCCAAGTTTTTTAATGGATGTAATTTTCTCGATATTGAAATCGGGGGCATTGAATTTTTGAGCAGTGTTATTTATTATATCATATTGAATTAGTCCATCGAGAAAGCTGCCAATCCAAATATAATTGCTAGAGGGATCTTTATATAAACTGATGATATTGTTTCCTCCAATATCATTGAGCGGAATATGTTTTGTTTTTTGAGTTTGTTTGTTAATTCGATAAAGCCCATCTCCATCGGTTCCAAACCAGATGTCGCGTTCGCTCTCTTCAATAGCGGTAACGCAACTAGATCCGATATTTAATTGAGAGTCGATAGTATTGTAGCCATAGTTTCGGAAGATAGCAATAGATTCATCGAGTAAGAGCAGACCTTTTTGAAATATTCCAAGCCAAATATTTCCAGTTCGATCTTCTAGGATGGCGTGTATTTTGCTTTTATTGAAGTCGAGGTCAACGCTTTGGTAATTTACTTTTTCTAGCTGATTATTATGGTTTATTTGATAGAGACCGCTGCCATCAGTTCCTATCCAAATTCGGTTTTTAGAATCAATGAGAATTGATTTGTAGGCAATTTTTTCATTGAAGTTATTATTTGCAGTTCCTGTTATTAGGATATTTTTTTCTGTTGATTTGTCGTAGGCAAATATGCTTCCAGATAAGCTGGTGTAATAAATGCGTTTTCCGATCTCTGCAATATCCGATACATCATGATTGAAAGGCATGCTAATATGTGTCAATTCGAGAGAGTTTCGATTAAAGGAATACAAACCATAGTCGGTGGTCCCAATCCATAGAATCCCTTCTGAGTCGATAAAGACTTTTTTTATGTTTTTAGTTTTTAGTTTTCCATTTAAATCCTCCAGATAATCTGCTTTCTTATTTGAAATGTTGTATTCCCAAACACCATAGGTGGATGTTGCTATCCAAATATTGCTGCTTTCATCTTGGCACATATCGCTAATGTATGGTGCTGTAGAATTATCGTTTTTGTTGAATAAGTTAATTTCTTCAAAAGTGTCGCTCTGATAGTTGTATTTTTGTAACGTATTGATCATGCCAACCCATAAATTTCCTTTACGATCTGTGAAAACAGATGTGATGAAATCATCGTTTAGTTTATGTTTTTCTAATCGTGAAAAGTAGTTTTTAAATTCATTTCCATCAAATCGATTTAATCCATCTTCCGTTGCTATCCATAAGAATCCTACGCTGTCTTGGGTTATCTCATTGATGAGCGTGTTGGACAATCCTATTGAGCTGTCGAATAACTTTTGGGACTTTGAAAGACTTAGGATTGGTGAGGTGGTGAATAGTAATAAAATTACAAGTTTTAAATTTAGTATTTTTTGCATTTGAATGGTTGTTTCTTATCTATGTAACATTTGTAATGTATGTTTGGTGCAAAAGTACAAGAAATGTTACTAAAAAACAATCATTAGAATGATAATTATCTAATGCTAATTTTAAATTCAATTACTTTTACATCACATAAAATTAACATGAAGATTATGCTTAGGTGTCTGTTTTTCTTTTTAGGAATTATTATTTCTGCGGCTTGTTGTGCCAACGATGGTTCGCATTTATGGTTGTCGTCAACCTCGAGTGTTATTAAAAATGAGATTTTGCCTGCAACTGTTTTTATATCCAAAGAAAACAAACAGAGTATAGTTACTCTTGAATTCCTTCAGGGCTTGCGAAGAATATCAGGAAAAGAGTGTCAATTAATAAATGATAGTAAGAATGCCGATTTAATAATTGCTCATTGTTTTTCAAAAGATGTAAATCAATTGCTAACAAATGATGAGACAGATGGACTTGGTGATGAAGGGTATATTATAAAGAGGATAAATACGCAATGTGTTATTTCAGGGAAAACATCAACAGCTATATTATATGGTGTATTTAAATATCTTGAATTGCTCCAGACGAACGATATTTCAGCATCTGATTTTCAGTTGAAAGAAGTGCCAATTTATAAAAATAGAATTTTAAATCATTGGGATAATCTCGATGGTTCCGTGGAACGTGGATATGCTGGTCGCTCGCTTTGGAAATGGGATGAGCTACCTGCAACTCTCAATCATCGATATGTAGAATATGCCCGTGCCAATGCATCGGTTGGAATTAATGGTACAGTGCTTAATAATGTGAATGCCAATCCTCAGATATTAACTACGGAATATTTGCACAAAGTAAAAGCTTTGGCTGATGTGTTTCGTCCCTATGGTATTAAAGTATATTTGTCGGTAAACTTTGCATCGCCCCAAGTAATTGGTGGCTTGCAAACAGCTAGTCCGAAAAATCCTCAAGTAATAGCTTGGTGGCAAGCAAAAGCCGATGAAATTTATGGGCTGATTCCCGATTTTGGTGGGTTTTTAGTGAAAGCTAATTCAGAAGGGCAGCCTGGACCGATGGACTTTGGTTGCACGCATGCTGAGGGTGCAAATATGTTGGCGAAATCCTTGAAAAAGTATGGCGGCATTGTCATGTGGCGTGCTTTTGTGTACAATCCTCAAGGAAATGATAGAGCAAAACAGGCGTATGATGAGTTTATGCCTCTTGATGGGCAGTTTGACGATAATGTTATAGTTCAGATTAAAAATGGACCAATTGATTTTCAACCTCGTGAGCCTTTCAGCCCACTTTTCGGGGCAATGAAGCACACGCATATGATGCCAGAATTGCAGCTCACACAAGAATATTTGGGTTTTTCTACACACTTAGTGTATTTACCAACCTTGTTTGATGAATTTTTACAAGCTGACACCTATGCCGATGATGTGAAAGGAACAACAATTATTGAGAGAACTACAAATTATGAATATTCTGCTATTGCGGGTGTCGCAAATATTGGAGATGATGTTAATTGGTGTGGCTATACTTTTGCACAGTCAAATTGGTATGCTTTTGGTCGAATGGCATGGAATCCTAAGCAAGATGTTCGTGATATTGCGAGCGATTGGACAAAGCTCTCACTTACATCAGATGCAAAAGCTGTGGAGAGTATCACAAGCATGATGATGCAATCGAGAGAGGCAACAGTAAACTATATGACTCCACTTGGACTTCATCATATCATGGGATGGGATCATCATCACGGTCCCGAGCCCTGGTGCTATATAGAAGGAGCTCGTCCTGATTGGTTGCCAACTTATTATCATAAAGCTGATTCGCAAGGCATTGGTTTCAATCGAAGCAGCACAGGAAGCAATGCAACGGCACAATATAACAGTCCACTTCGTGAAATGTATAATTCTAAGGAACTATGTCCAATGAAATACTTGCTTTGGTTTCATCATGTGGATTGGAATCACACCTTATTTAATGGTAACACCGTGTGGCAGCAAATGTGTTATCAGTATCAATTCGGAGTGGACAAAGTGCGTGAGTTTAATCAAATATGGGAAATTCATAAAGAGAGCATTGATGAACAGTTGCATGCAGAGATCGCTATGAAATTGAAAAAGCAATTGGAAGAAGCTATTTGGTGGCACGATGCCTGTCTGCTTTATTTTCAAACATTCTCTAATCAACCATTCCCCAAGGGAGTAGAAGAACCAGCAAGTCAATTAGAAGATTTGAAAAAGATAAAATTTGATTTGAAACACCAAAATTAATAGGCATGAGAAAAAACATGACTTATATTATAGCCTTATTGATACACCTATCTGCTTGTCAGGTTTCAAAAAAAGAGCGAACAGTCGATTCTGTGATGGATGCCAATTATATTTCTTTTGATGCTGATTCATCATGTTTTACTCTTGCAAAGCAGGGTGAGCATATTCTGGTTTATCTCGATGAATCAGAGTTTTCGGGTGTGGAAAAAGTAGCTAAATGGTTTGCCAATGATGTTCAAAAAGTGTCGGGAGCAAATGTTCAACTGACCAACTCATTGGAGCCTAAAACAAGTGTTATTGTTGGAACTTTGGGGCATAATGCACTTATTGATCGATTTGTGAGTGAAGGAAAACTCGATATTTCCTCCATTGTAGGGCAGTGGGAGGCATCGCTCATTCAAGTGGTCGACAACCCGACTTCAAGCACCGATAGAGCTTTGGTGATTGTGGGGAGCGATAAGCGGGGCACCATGTTTGCGATGCTCGATATTTGCCGAAAAATTGGTGTTTCACCTTGGTATTGGTGGGCAGATGTGCCTGTGGAAAAGCACGAAGAGTTGTATTTGGTAGCAAGTAAAATTGTATGTCCTAGTCCGAAAGTGAAATATCGTGGCATCTTCCTAAACGATGAAGAACCTGCTTTGGGACGTTGGGCTGTGGAGAATTATGGTGGTTTTACTCATGAAATGTATGAAAAGGTGTTTGAGTTGATTCTTCGTCAGAAAGGTAACTTCCTTTGGCCAGCCATGTGGTGGTCGAGCTTTTATGAAGATGATGTGCAGAATGCCGAACTTGCTGATGAGCTGGGAATTGTTATTAGTACTTCACACCACGAACCAATGATGCGCCCCCATGCCGATTGGAAAAAATCTCACAAGGGGAATTGGAATTATAAGGAAAATCAAGCGGAAATAGATCAGTTTTGGAAAGATGGTATTGTGCGCATGGGAAACAAAGAGAGTATTGTTACTCTTGCCATGCGAGGCGATGGAGATGAAGCAATGGAAGAGGGAGCTAATGTGGAATTGTTAGAGGAAATTGTGCTGAATCAACGTAAAATCATTGCAGATGTAACAAGGAAACCAGTTTCGGAAACACCTCAAGTGTGGGCATTATATAAGGAAGTGCAAGAATACTACGACAGAGGAATGACAGTGCCCGATGATGTTACACTTTTGCTTTGCGATGACAATTGGGGCAATGTGCGCTATTTGCCTGCTCTCGATGCAGCTCCGCGCCAAGGTGGATATGGCATGTATTATCATTTCGACTTTGTGGGAGGTCCGCGAAGCTATAAATGGATTAATGTGAGCCAAATTCCACGCATATGGGAACAAATGTATCTTACTTACACGCATGGAGTGGATAGAATTTGGCTAGTGAATGTGGGCGATTTGAAGCCTATGGAACTGCCCATTTCTTTTTTTCTCGACTATGCGTGGAATCCTGAAGCAATTAATCCTGATAATCTAGCGGACTACACAGCTCTTTGGGCTGCAGAACAGTTTGGCGAAACTCATGCTAAAGAAATTGCCGACATTCTCGACCGATACACTCAATTTAATCGCATGCGAACGCCTGAAATGCTCGATGCAAGTGTCTTTAGTTTAAATGGGAGCAAGGAGTTTAAGCAAGTAATGACTGCATATAATCAATTATTAACTCGTGCAGAGGATATGGCAACGCTATTAAGTGGCGATGCTCAAGACGCTTATTTTCAGTTAGTGCTTTTTCCTGTGAAAGCTATGGCAAATCTTTATAACATGTATTACGCTCAAGCGAAGAATCGCGAATTGGCAGCACAAGGAGACATGCAAGCCAATAAATATGTCGCCACGGTGGATAGTTGTTTTGAGGTAGATGCACAACTCACTGAGCAATATCACTGCATGAATAATGGTAAATGGAATCACATGATGGCACAACCACACATTGGATACACAAGTTGGAATCAGCCTGAAAAGAATATCAAACCTAGCACAATTACGATTCCTACCGATGAGGCATTTGTACAAAAGATTTTAACTGCATCTGAACTTGAAGAAAGTCAGGAGCTTGTGAGTATCGAGGCTATTCATTATTCGGAATCTCATGCGGAAGAAGGCATGGCGTGGAAAACAATCATGCGTTTGGGAAAATCAGAAGGAGCAGTAATTGCCTATCCGTATAGCCATACTGCAGATCGCTTTGAAAGTTATCTGCAGTATAACTTCAAATTGCAAAATTCTTCATCGAATGACTCGATTGATGTACTTCTTTACTTTTCTCCAACCCTCAATTTTAAAGGTGGAGAGGGATTGAAGTTCGGCATTTCGCTCGATGAAGGCGAAGTGATAGCGGTGAATCTTCATGAAGGATGTGAAGCTTTCGATTGGACTTATCCCGATTGGTGGAATGATGCAGTGTCAAACGCTATCATTAAGCGGAGTATCCGCATTAAGATTTCAGAAGGTGATAAGCATAAACTGAAATATTGGTTGAAGGATGCTGGAATTGTACTGCAAAAAGTGGAAATAATAACACCCATAGAGTAGTTATTAACACAATTAAGTCGGTTTAATTCTCTATTTCTAGAAAAAGGCATAGAATTAAGCTCACTAAATTTAGTTGAAGGAAAAAAATATAGCTCGTTAAGCTTGCTTAATTGGGCATAATAAAAAAAATATAGCTCGTTAAGTTTGCTTAATTGGGCATAATAAAAAAAATATAGCTCGTTAAGCTTGCTTAATTGGGCATAATTAAAAAAATATGATGGTTTAAGCATGCATAATGTTCTGAAATTAACAAGAAAATAGAATTAATAGCAAGATATGAAACACAAAAACACCTTACGAGCACTAGTATTAGCCATGCTTTGCTCGTGCACTTCTTCGCCGAAACAAGAAGTAAAAACCTTAAAAGATGCTTACGCTTCAAAATTTCACATCGGAGCTGCTCTTAATGTAGATCAGATAATGGGAAGAGATGAAAAGAGCATGTTTCTTGTGAAAAACCATTTCAATTCGATTGTTGCCGAAGACTGTATGAAAAGCGAAAATATTCAACCAAAAGAAAATGAGTTCTTTTTTGAAGAAGCTGATAAGTTTGTTGAGTTCGGTGAGCAAAACAATATGTTTATCGTAGGACATACGTTGATTTGGCATTCTCAAGCTCCAGCATGGTTTTTTGTCGACGAAGAAGGAAATGACGTGAGTCGTGAAGTCATGATTGAGCGCATGCGGAATCATATTTATACGATTGTTGGCCGATATAAAGGTAGAGTACACGGATGGGACGTGGTGAACGAAGCCATTGAAGATGATGGTTCATTCAGGAATAGTAAATTTTTGCAGATTATTGGAGAAGACTATTTGAAGCTAGCTTTTCAATTTACTCATGATGCAGATCCTGAAGCACAACTATATTATAATGATTATTCGATGGACAATGAAGGTAAACGAAATACTGTAATTAAATTAGCACAATCATTAAAAGATGCAGGACTCCGTATTGATGCCATCGGAATGCAAACACACGCAGGTTTGAATCATCCTAATATTGTTGAATATGAAAAATCACTTTCTGCTTTTGCAGGGCTAGGATTAAAAGTAATGGCTACCGAGTTTGATGTAACCGTATTGCCATCTCCGTGGGAGCAAACAGGAGCTGAGATTAGCCTGAATTTTGATTATACCGAGGAGTCAGATCCTTTTAAGAATGGGCAATCAGCAGACAATGAAGCAAAATTAGCAAACCGATATATTGAATTTTTTAAACTATTTAATAAATATAGTAACGATGTAACGAGAGTAACATTTTGGGGAGTAACAGATAATCAATCGTGGCGCAACAATTGGCCAATAAAGGGCCGTACAGATTATGCATTGCCCTATGATAGAAATTACCAAGCAAAAGCATTTGTTGAAGAATTAATAGAATTATCAAAATAAATTATAAATATGAAGAAGAAAAGATATTTAGTTCCTCATATGTACACCGCCGATCCATCGGTGCACGTGTTCAATGGTAAACTCTACATCTACCCATCACACGATGTGGAAACCGACATTGAAGAAAATGATAATGGTGATCATTTTAACATGCGCGATTATCATGTGTTCTCAATGAGCGACATTGATGGCGAAGTTACCGACCACGGATGCGTGCTTGATGTTGAAGATGTGGCATGGGCAGGTCGCCAAATGTGGGACAATGATGTGGCTCACAAAAATGGTAAATACTACATGTATTTCCCAGCGAAAGATAAAACGGATATTTTCCGTATTGGTGTTGCCATCGGCGATAAACCAGAAGGTCCGTTTGTGCCACAAAAGCACCCCCTGATTGGTAGTTACAGCATCGACCCTTGTGTGTTTGAAGATGGCGATAGCCACTACATGTATTTCGGAGGATTGTGGGGCGGACAATTACAACGCTATCGAAATAATAAAGCCCAAGAATGTGGAGTGGAGCCTGAAAATGATGAGCCAGCATTGTGTGCTAGAATAGCAAAACTTTCTAACGATATGCTTGCTTTTGCTGAAGAGCCAAAAGATGTGGTGATTTTAGATGAGAAAGGGGAACCGTTAACTGCAGGAGATCATAACCGCCGTTTCTTTGAAGCTTCGTGGATGCACAAACACAACGGTAAATATTATTTTTCCTATTCTACAGGAAACACTCATTTTTTGTGTTACGCAATCGGTGATTCCCCATATGGACCATTCAACTATCAAGGGGTGATTCTAACACCAGTGGTGGGTTGGACTACACACCATTCCATCATAGAATATAAAGGTAAATCTTATCTGTTTCATCATGATAGCGTGCCATCGGGAGCTAGAACTTGGTTGCGCAGTTTGAAAGTTTGCGAGCTGATTTATGATAAAGATGGTAAGATTGAAACGATTGAAGGTGAAGATAAATAAAGTAATCAATTATAATTAACTAAACGTGTGTTGTATGAAAGAGAAATTTAAACTGAAGAAAAGCATATTGCTAGTTCTTCTTTTGAGTTTGTTCATTCCGATTGTCAGCATGGCTCAAAATGTTGATATTAAAGGAAAAGTTGTTGACAAAAGGGGTGTTTCTATCCCTGGAGTTAGCGTAGTTATTAATGGGACCAATAAGGGAACAATAACCAATGTTGATGGGGAATATCAAATAAATGCTCCTCTTAATTCGGTATTGAAATTCAGTTTTGTGGGCTATAAGCAACAATCTGCAGTTGCAACAAGCTCAAAGCCAGTGAATATTACTCTACTGGAAGATGCAGAGAATATCGATGAGGTGGTAGTTGTTGGATATGGTCAAATGAAACGCTCCGACCTTACTGGTTCGGTAGTTTCAGTTGCAAGCGATGCGATCGAAAAATCGGTTCCAACATCGGTTGACCAAGTTTTGCAAGGTAGAGCAGCAGGTGTGCAAGTGCAGCAGAACAGTGGAGCTCCAGGTGCAAGTTCATCAATCCGAATTCGAGGAATCAACTCGTTGAATGCCTCAAATGAACCTATCTTTGTGATTGATGGCGTGGTGATTGATGGTTCTTCAGGTTCAGAAACATCAAATCCTCTTGCAACGATTAACCCATCAGATATTGTTACGATGGATGTTTTGAAAGATGCTTCTGCAACGGCTATCTACGGGTCGCGTGCAGGTAATGGTGTAATTATTATCACCACAAAGAAGGGTAAACAAGGCGATGCACGAGTGAGTTATGATGGTTATGTGGGTTGGCAGCAAATGCCAAAGAAAATCGACATGCTCAATTTGCAGCAATATGCAACCTTGAAGAATACAAAATCGGAAATGGGGCTTGTTGATTGGGATGATACCTTTGTTCGACCAGATTTATTGGGAGAAGGAACTGATTGGCAAGATGAAATGTTCATGAATGCCATGATGCAGAGCCATAATATTTCGGTTTCAGGAGGAAGTGAAAAGTCAACTTATGCACTTGGGTTAGGATATTTAGACCAAGAAGGTATTGCGGTTGGTTCTGGTTTTGAACGCTTCAACCTTCGAGGTTCTTTCGATTCGCAAGTGAAAGATTATTTAAAAGTGGGAGTAAACTTCAACTTTAGTAATCCGAAACAAAACACCACTGTTTCCGATGAAGCTCTTATTATCACCGCACTAAAGCAAACACCAAACGTAGCGGTTCGTAATGCAGAAGGCGAATTTGATGGTCCAGATACCGATGAATATGTGCAGAATAACCCAGTTGGTTTAGCTTTGATGAAAGAAAATCGTAGCGAAATGGCAAGTATTCGTGCAAACACCTTTGCTGAAATAACAATTACTAAAGGATTGACATTCCGCACAGAGTATGGCATGGATTATGGCATGAACAATATTTATACATTTAGTCCTTCATATGAATTTGGTGCACTTTCTAATGATGTGAGAGAAGGAACTCGAACCAAAAGTTTTAGTAAATTTTGGAACTGGAGAAATGTGGCAACTTACAATAAAGAGATTGGCGTTCATGCCATGAATTTTATGCTTGGTCAGGAAACTCAACGCTCTTTTTGGGAAAGTCTTTATGGTTACCGTTCAGGTTACTTGTCAAATGGTGCAACTGATCTTAATTTAGGAGACTCTAATACTGCTCGAAACAGCAATAGTAGTAGTGAAAGCGCATTGAGCTCGTTTTTTGGAAGAGCATTTTATGCATATAATGATAAATATTTACTTACTACAACATTGCGTTACGACGGTTCATCGAAATTTCATGAGAGTAATCGTTGGGGATGGTTTCCTTCGGCAGCTCTAGCTTGGAAAGTTTCGAATGAAGATTTCATGAAAAACTTAAAAGTAATTAATAATTTGAAGTTGCGCCTTGGATGGGGAGCTGTTGGTAATCAGAATGTTCCAAATAATGCATTTGTGTCAACTTATGGTTCATCGGCAACTATTTGGGGAACAGGATTGCTTGCATCAAATACAGCAAACCCCGATTTGCAATGGGAAACAACCTATTCAACAAACTTGGGATTAGATTTAAGTTTGTTTGATAGTAAAATTGATTTCATTGTTGATTTTTATAACAAAGAAACGGAGAATTTATTATTACAACTTCCATTGCCTTCTTATGTGGGTACAAACGGACAAGGTTCCACATCAGCTCCTTGGGTAAATGTAGGTTCATTACAAAACAAAGGGGTGGAGTTGACATTGAACACCGTTAATATTGATAAAGGTGATTTCTTGTGGAAATCGAACATCGTTTTTTCTTTGAACAGAAACAAGGTGAAAACGCTCGACACGGAATCAAGTTTGATTAACAAGACAATTCAGCAAGGTTCAGAAACAACCGTTGTTACTCGCACAGCAGTTGGCGAATCAATCGGACAGTTTTATGGATATAAAGTCATCGGACGATTCGAGTCGGCCACAGATTTCTATTATAAAGATAAATCAGGAAATGTTTTGCCTGTTGCTCTTCCTTCAGGAATGGAGATTAGTGAAAACAGCGTGTGGATAGGTGACTATAAATTTCAAGATGTGAATGCAGATGGTGTAATTGATGATGAAGATAGAACTTATATCGGAAATCCAAACCCTGATTTCACTTTCGGATTTGGTAACTCATTTTCATATAAAGGGTGGGATTTAAATGTTTTCTTAACTGGTTCTGTTGGCAATGAGGTGATTAATTATCAGCGTCGATGGCTAGATAATCCAAGAGAAAACCATAACTTGAGAGTTGAGGCTTTGGATTACGCAAAAATTGGTTTGATTGATCCTAATGGTCCAAATGATTTTAGAAATGTGCAGATTATAGGTGGTGATGAATATGCTCCACGTTTAGCGGCATCTTCGGCATCTTCGGCATCAAACTATCGTTTTAGCGATAGGTTCGTTGAAGATGGTTCTTATTTAAGAATTCAAAATATATCATTAGGATATACATTCCCAACGCAATGGGTTTCAAGATTACGACTTCAAAATGTGAAGTTATATATGAACCTACAAAACGTTTATACTTTCACGAAGTATTCAGGATATGACCCAGAAGTTGGTTCTTTGAATCAAGATGCACTTATGACAGGTATCGATAACGGGCGTTATCCTTCACCTAGAATCTATACTTTTGGTGTTAATCTAACATTTTAATTCTCCGATAATGAAGAAAAATATAATAGCAAAAATATTTGTCCTTGCATTTATTGCAACAACATCAACAAGTTGTGAGGGCTTCTTAGATATAGCTCCTAATGACCAAATAACAGGAGATAATTTCTATCAATCAGAAGAAGATTTTCAAGCTGCAACAGGACCTCTTTATAATAAGGTGTGGTTTGATTTCAACGATAAATTTTATTATGCCCTAGGTGATGGTCGTTCAGGGAACCTTTATGCACCTTATTCAGATTACGTTTATCCTTTTGCCGATTTACTCGAAACGGGTTTAACAGGACCTCTAGTTTCAGCATGGCAATCATTTTATAATGTCATTCAACAGTCGAATAATGTCATTATTGGAATCGAGAAAAGTTCAGTGAGTGAAGAAATTAAAACAAAATATATTGCTGAAGCACGATTCATGCGTGGAACAGCCTATTGGTATATTGCTTCACTTTGGGGCGATGCAATCATTTCTACTGATCCTGGAGCTTTAGTGAGTAATCCAATTGTGCCTAAGAACAATTTTGAAGATGTTTATGAGTTTGCAATTCGCGATTTTGAGTATGCCGCAAAATATTTGCCTGAAACAAGTGGACAAGCAGGACGATTAAATAGATATAGTGCTTTTGCCATGCTTTCGCGCTTGTATTTGGCTTATTCGGGTGTGAGTGAAAACCCAAACAGCGGAACTAGAAGTGAAGAATACTTAGAATTGGCAAAAAAAGCAGCGCTAATGGTTATTGAAAAAAGTGCATTCAAACTATTGCCAAATTATGAAAACTTGTTTGATATTGATTACAATAATAACGTGGAATCAATCTTTGCATTGCAATGGGTGCCTAATGGTGATTATGGAGTTACAAACACACAGCAAGCTTATTTTGCTGCGGGTTCTGAAATTACTGGTGATGATGCTGCGTGGGGATATTGGACACGTGCCACAACAATGATTCTGGGAGAATACGAAACAGGTGATATCCGTCGAAAAGAAACGTGGATGACGGCTGGTGACTATTATGCCGATATCAATAAAGCAAACGGAGGATATACACATTTGCCCGATATTACAAGTGCAACTTATTGCAATGTGAAAAAAGGTGTGGTGGGATCAACAAAAGATAATACCAAGATTACAAGAATGAATTCAGCATTAAATACCTATATGATTCGTTTAGCTGAGGTTTATCTGAATTATGCTGAAGCGGTGTTGGGAAATAGTGCAACTAGTTCTGATGCCGATGCATTGGCTTATGTAAATCAATTGCGCGTTCGTGCAGGAGTGCCAGAAATTACTACTTTAAGCTACGAAATATTGCGTAAAGAACGACGCCTTGAATTATGTATGGAAGGTCAATATTGGTATGATTTAGTGAGTCGTGCTTATTACAAACAGCAAGAAGTGCTAAACTACATTAAAGCCCAAGATCGTGGTGTAATTAAACCAATTATTTATGATGGCGCAACAAACACCATGACTAGCGATGCAAGTAGAAACGACGGAACTAGACCAATTGGAGCAATTGATGAAACCATATTGCTATTGCCAATCCCCGAGTCGGAATTGGTGCAAAATCCATTATTAAAAGGAGAAGCTGTTCCTTATGAGTTTACAGAAGAACGCATTGCTGACTTATTTTAATTACTAAATTAACAAAAAATGAAGACAATAAATAAATTTGGTTTTTTTGTGCTCATGAACCTATTCATTGCCTTGGGATTAACTTCGTGTAATGATGAAAATGCTTATAGTGGAGCAATAAAAATTAACAAGGTGTTTCTGGAAGATGCCAGCGAAACAGTAAGCGATCGAGAAGTGGAATTTGCACGTTTGGGGCAAATGCTCCGATTAGAAGGTTCTGGATTTTCTGATGTGCGCAAAGTGTATATTAATGGATATGATACTTATTTTAATCCTACATTGAACACCGATGGATCTATGATTATTAGAGTATCATTCGACACTCCAACAACTGATGCCGATGATAATGTTCGCAACACAATTAGAATGGTTAATGACGGAAGTGAACTTATTTATGATTTTAATATCCGTTCGGCAGCTCCTTCAATTAGTTCAATTTCTAACACGATGCCTAGTGTAGGTGAAGAAATCATCGTTTACGGAGCTGGGTTAACTGAAATAGAGCAAGTAACTTTCCCTGGTGATGTGGTGATTACAGAAGGAATTACCTCTGATGAAGATGGTGCTTTCTTTATTGTAAAAATGCCTGAGGGAGTGTCAGCTGCTGGTGGTTCAATCTTGGCAATTGGTTCAAATGGAGGCGCCTATTCACCATCTTATTTCAACTGCAAAGATGGTGTGATTCTTGATTTTGATGGAAAAGGATCGCAAGGGTTTTGGAGCTGGAGCGAAACAGGAAGCATGATTAATGCAAGCGATTTGTTATCGGAATCATTGGGTGAAGGAAATGTGTCGCAAGGTAAATATGTGCCACACCACCCAACGCGTAAAACGGATGCTTTCCCAGCAGCAAAAAACAGAAATTCAGAAGTTTGGACTGCCGGAAACGGAGTTGACGATTGGCGTGGACAATTAACTGCAGCTATTCCCGCTGCTACAGCAGCAAGCAAAGTGGCATTTCAATTCGATATGTATGTTGAAGGAACATGGACTGCCTCTGGTTTCTTGAAAATTGCCCTAATTAATAATTTTAACGGTGGCGAATGGACAAAGCAATGTTATAACTATGTGCCTTGGATTGAAAGTGGCGAGGTAATTACTTATGAAAATCCAGGCTGGGTAACTGTAACCATCCCTTTCAGCAAATTCTATGCCTTCACTGCCGATACAGCCACTTTTGAAAATGTGTTGGCAGCTCGCGAAGCCGCATCTTATAAAAACTTTGGAATCTATTTTGAAAATTCAGACTTTAATCTTAGTCAAGTAACAGGTGTGAGCTCTGATGAAACTTCAGAATTTCCATCGGCAGCAACAAACGTAAGAGTTTATACTGATAACTGGCGAGTGGTTTCGCTTGAAACTCCTGTTTATTCAGATTTCCCAACAGAGTAAAAATGCAAGCTGATGAATTGTTAGTTGTTGAACTATCCGATAATTCAATGGCTAATAATTCACAGGCAAAAAAATAGAACAGATGAAAACAAAAATATTTTTAAGCTCGCTTATCGCATCTTCAATAATATTTGCATCGTGCGAGGATAACAAAATGGACTGGTCGGTTGATGATAATGTTCAAAGCATAACAATGGATGAAATTCCGCTCGAAATGGCTGAAAAAATACTCCGATATGATGTCTTGAAATCATATACTGATTTACGTCTAGGAGTTGGCATTTCAGCATCAATGTATGGAACAGATGATGCCATTGAATATACTCAACTAGCCAATGAAAACTTCGATGATGTTACAATTGGCTATGCCATGAAGCATGCTGCCATGATGAAAAACGATGGTACGATTAACTTCACTACGGTAGATAATTTCTTGGCTGCAACTAAAGCCGCAGGTTTGACTTTATATGGGCACACCCTCGTGTGGCATCAAAACCAAAACGCAAGTTACTTAAATGGTTTGATTGCGCCCACTTATGAAATTGATGAAAGTGGCGATAGTAATGTGCTAAACACTTCAGGATTAAAAGATGGTTCATTCTCTGGATGGACTAAGAATAGCGCAGGTGCTGGCACTACAATTGAAGATGGGAAAGGTATGACGGGTGGAAAAGCTATTCAGTTAGCTTCAACTGCAAGCTCGGCAAATTACTGGGATTTAGAATTGCTAACTCCAAGTATAGTGGTTGACCCTGCAGCTACTTATGAAGTATCGTTCTATATCAAATCGGATGTGGCTGGTAAAGGACGTCTTGCTTTTACTGGTCTTGCGAATGGATATCCATGGGTTAATTGGGATGGTTCAGGCACAGCTGAGGCATTTACCACGAATGCTACTTGGAAACATATTTCTTTCACCGTGGGAGCTGAGGGAACGCTAGCTCTTGCTGATGGTAGCAATGCTTTCCAAATAAAAATCGACCTGGGCTCTCTTCCTAGCGTAACTTATCTCATTGATGTAACAACTTTCACAGTGAAAGATGTGAATGCTTCGGTGGCCAATAACCTTATCAGCAATGGTGATTTCGAGGGTGGTGCACTTACTGGTTGGAGCGGATGGGGAAATAGCTCAACACGTGCAGTTTCTGCCGAAGGTGAAGGTTTCAATTCTTCTTATGCTATGGTGCTGACTAACCCAACGGGAGCAAACAATTACAGTGCACAGCAGGTTTATACTTTCAGCGAACCGTTAGAGCAAGGAGTGGAATATACCTGTACGTTTATGGCAAAGGCAAGCGTAAATGCAGCTCTGCAAGTGGAACTGCAAAATGCTAGCTATGGGGCAGATTATTATAGCGGAATTACAGTGGGAACAGAGTGGACAGTTATAACTAAAACGATGACCCCCAAAACAGCCGATAGAACGAAGTTTATCTTCGACTTCGGTGAAACAGCTTGCACGCTTTATATTGATGATATTGTGTTTACTAAAGCTGGTGAAGAAGGTGGAGGTGGTGCCATTGTGGAAGTGCCAAAAACCGATGAGCAAAAAACTGAAATTATTACTGCTGCTATGGAAGATTGGATTTCACGTATGATGTCACACTATGCACCCGATGTGCATGCTTGGGATGTTGTGAATGAGCCGATGACAGAAAACGGTGTTGTGCGTGATGGGGTGACTGGTGTGGTTGAGGCCGACATGGCAAGCGATGAATTTTATTGGCAAAAGTATATGGGTAAAGATTATGCTGTGAAGGCTTTTAGTTTAGCTCGCCAATATGGAAGTGCAAATCCCGATGCAAAACTCTTCATTAACGATTATAATTTAGAATCGAATATGACAAAGTTAGCTGGGTTCATCGATTATGTTGCTTACATTGAGTCGCAAGGAGCACAGGTGGATGGAATTGGAACTCAAATGCATATTTCATATAATTCCGATAAGGACCTAATTGCTCAAATGTTTGAGAAAATGGCAGCTACAGGAAAATTGATTAAAGTTACCGAACTTGATGTGCGTTTGGGCACGGCTTCTCCTACTGTAGCCTTGTTAGAGCAGCAAATGGAAATGTACAAATATGTAATTGATACATATAAAGAAAAGATTCCTGTAGCTCAGCAATATGGAATCACCATTTGGGGTATTTCTGACCATGAAAACGAACATGAGAATTGGCTTCCCGACGAATCTCCAAATCTTTGGACTGCAGAATATGCCCGCAAATTAGCCTATAAAGGCGTTGCCGACGGTTTAGCAGGAAAAGATGTAAGTGAAGATTTTTCAGGTGCATTACAATACTAAAAAATATAAAAACAGCTTCTCTTCCCAATTGGGGAGGGAGCTTGTTTTGTTAGCAACTAAACATTGCTACTTTGGGGTAACTATTCACCCGACAAAATTTAACGCAAAGGTTCGAAGTCTTAAAGATTGATTATTTAAGTAAGCACGAGGCGAGGAAAGAAAAAGCGTTGCTTTTGAAAGGTGAAAAATAAAAAGGTAGGAATTAAAGTATTGCGCTTTTTGGGAATAAACAAATGTTTTTCCACTGATAGCTTTCCAACTTCGCATCTTTACATTCTGCATTTTCTTAACACAATTATGCAACTACCTTATATTAGCACAGTGCCTTTATCACTTCCATAGTGGAGTTGGAATAGGTTTTAAAAACAAACAAATGAAAGACAATCAAAAATTAAGTGTAGTGGAGAAAATAGGGTATAGCTTGGGCGACCTAGCAGCTAACCTCATTTTTCAAACCCTAATGACATTCTTGGCTTTCTTCTATACAGACGTATTTAAGATTCCAAATGCTGCAGCTTCTTCTATCATCTTTGTGGGTGGTATGATTGGTGCTTGCTTTAATCCCATCATGGGAATTATTGCTGACCGAACTAATACTAAATGGGGAAAATATCGTCCTTGGCTTTTGTGGACTGCCATTCCCTTTGGTGTGATGGCTATTTTGGCGTTTAGTACGCCAAATTTCAGTTTGAACGGAAAAATTGCATACGGCTTTATTACCTATATTTTATTAGTTGTAATTTATTCTGCAAATAACTTGCCCTACTCTGCTCTCAGTGGAGTTATTACAGGAAACATGGCAGAGCGCAACAGCTTGTCCTCATATCGTTTTGTGGCGGTAACTATTGCGCAATTCATCATTCAGGCTTTATTATTACCATTGGTATTAATTTTAGGTGATGGCGACAAAGCGGTTGGTTTTGAAAAAACAATGTTGATTTTTTCCATTACAGGAGCTATCTTCTTTATTATCGCTTTTCTTACTACTAAAGAGCGCATTGTGCCTAAGCCAGAACAGAAATCGAGTGTAAAAGAAGATTTGCGCGACCTTTCTAAGAATAAGCCTTGGATTGCCATGCTCATTTTAACGGTGTTCGTGTTTATATCTTTATCGATTAAAGGTGGCACTTATGTGTATTACTTTGAAAACTTCTTGGACAAAGCCGCCTTGAGTCAATTTATGGATAAAATTGGTTTCAATACTTTTATTCAAAACACGGGCTTGGTTTGGCCCGATGATGTGGCAACTTCAGCATTCAGCTTGTTCAGTACAGGAGGTATTATTTTCACCATGATTGGTATAGGTTTTTCTAAATCTTTGGCCGATAAATATGGCAAACGCAATGTGTTTGGCGTAGCTCTTTTCTGTGCCACCCTGTTCTTGCTCGTGTTTGCATTCTTTTCTCCGCAGTCGATTGTGTTGGTGTTTGTTGCGCAAATGTGTCATGGTTTCTTTTATGGCATTACTACACCACTGCTTTGGGCAATGATTGCCGATGTGGCGGATTATTCGGAGTGGAAGAACAATCGACGAGCTACAGCCATCATCTTTTCAGCAATGGTCTTTGGTTTGAAGGCTGGTCTTTCGATTGGCGGCGCTATGGTGGCAGGTATTCTAGGTGCTTTCGGATACAACGAAGCCCTAATAGTGCAATTGCCTGAAACAGTACACGGCATCAAGATGTTAGTGAGTGTTTTTCCATCCATAACCTTTCTCGTGGCTATTGCATGCCTATTTTTCTATGAAATTGACAAGAAAATGGAAGTGCAAATTGAATCAGATTTAAAAGAAAAACACAATGAATAATAGATTAATAGCAATGATACTTATGGTATCGGGTCTGTGGTCTTGTTCTTCTGCAACAAAAAAAGATAAGCTGCCCCAAGGGGTGGCTTATTTTCAATATGTGGAATACCAAGGCAACGATGAATTTTATGAGAAGAATCCACTAGTTGAAAATCAATTCTATAACCCTGTGTTGCAGGGTTTTTATCCCGATCCATCGGTGTGCAAGAAAGGGGAGTACTTTTATATGGTAAATTCCTCGTTCTCGTATTTTCCAGGGGTTCCAATTTTCCGTAGCACCGACATGGTAAACTGGGAGCAAATTGGTAATGTGCTCGATCGTGTGGAGCAATTCCAAAACTTTGATAAGCGAGTTTCGCAAGGTATTTATGCGCCAGCCCTCTCTTACAACGAATTTGATGATACTTTTTATTTGGTTACCACTTTTGTGGGTGGTGGTGGCAATTTTATGGTGAAGTCGAAAGATCCCGAAGGACCATGGAGCAATCCTATTTGGTTGCCCCAAGTGCAAGGTATCGACCCTTCCATATTTATCGACCAAGATGGAACGGCTTTCATCTGCAATAATCAAGATCCTGAGGGGGAAAGCCAATATCAAGGGCATAAGGCTATTTGGTTGCAAAAGATGAATCTTCAAACTGGTAAAACCGAAGGCGAACGCCGAATGATTCGCAATGGTGGGAATAATCTCGAAGAAAAACCGGTTTGGATTGAAGGTCCTCATCTTTATCATATTGGCGACTATTATTATTTATTGGCTTCGGAAGGTGGTACTTCGAATGACCATGCGGTATGTTTCTATCGGAGCAAAAACATTTGGGGCGAGTATGAAGCTTGTCCACATAATCCCGTGCTTACACAACGCACTCTAAACCCTAATCGAGTAAACCCTGTGAGCAATGCAGGTCATGCCGATATTGAGCAAATGCCCGATGGTTCATGGCGTGCGGTGTTTTTGGCTTGTCGTCCTTACACTGCAAATAATGATTTCAACTTAGGAAGAGAAACATTTGT
>JBKEAC010000161.1:0-9359 GCA_047971925.1 Mangrovibacterium sp. | reverse complement strand
TTTCTGCACATACGTTGTATTCGTTGTAATATCATTTCCTTCAGCATCAAGGATGATATATTCTGGTGTAATACCCTCTTGGGTAGCAGTGGTGATGAGATACTTCGCATAGTCTTCACTGATTACGCCCTCAACAATCAGCTTGGTAAAGCCTCCAGCAACCTCTAAAGCAGCTGCAGGGATGGCCATGATAGTCGCTTCGCGAGCTGCTAAGCTTGTTGTTGCAGTTGCAGTGATGGTGGAAGTCCAATAGAAATTGCCGTTCACGCTGAGGTTGACAACAGGTACAACAACTGCAGTTTTGTTGAGCGTGAGCAAAATAGGAACACTTTCTCCATAAACAATTGATTCGTCATCGGCATTCACCACCGACACCTCATATGCCAATCCCCGATAAATTTATTATAGCTTCAGGGATTGATGTTATTGGTTGGAGGGATATATTTAGCTATTGTATCCGCTTCCACCTTCGCCCGTCCACTTTTCATCAAGAATATCTTGTTTGGTAGGGTTGTAGAAGTTTCTACTTCCAATTTTAATTCGATATTTGACACCGACATATTGTGATAGTAAATGACTGATTCCAGAGTAATCGGCCAGCTTGGTGTTGCCTTCGAAGCGGAGATAATTGACCACGTTAGAGAACACCTCAGTCAAATTTTTTAAATCATCGAGGTTTGTCAGTTCGGTCAAAGTAAGGATAGTCACATTGGTGTTCACCTTGGTGATGTTATCTAGTCCTTTGAGGCTTGTCAAGCTTTTGAGTTTATAGAGATAGATTTCATCGACAGCTGTGATTTTGGAGAGCCCATTTACACTGGTGAGCGATTCTAGTTCTTGCAACTTTAATGCTCCCCCCACGGTTTCAAGGTTTGAAAGAGCATCGACATTTTTCAAGAGTTCAGAATTATATATCGACAATCCGCCACCGATGTATTTCAAGTTATCTAATCCGCTGAGGCTGGTTAGTTTCGCCATTCCTTCGAAGTAGAAATTGTATTTGATTTGTTCCACATGTGCCATTCCTTCGAGGCTTTCGAGACTAGACAGACCAATCAAAGAGATATAGTTGAAATTTTTTGTTTTAGGGAATCCCTCCAAAGAGGTTAATGCTAAGAATTTTCGAATGTCAATGATCGGCGTTTCGATGTTTTCAAGTCCTTTCAAGTCGGTGAGGAAGTTATTATTCATCAGAGTAAGTCCGGTTCCGATATATTTGATGCTAGAAAGTGGTTTGAGGTCGCCTTTCACGTCTTCGCAATAGATCGTCAGCATTCCGCCCACATGCTTCACATTGAATCCTTCAAAGGATTCTAAACGGCCATCAATATATAGGTCGCCATTAATAGTTGATAGGTTTTCCAAGCCTTTCAAGTTAGTGTATAGTCCTCCTCGCAAAGTGAGGTTATCGCCCACATGCTTGAGCTTTGATAATGATTCGAGCGATTCTAGTTTTCCACATTGATAGAGTGTAAGGCTTCCGCCCACATATTCAAGGCTTGGGAGGTTGACTTCCTCCATTTCAGTGTGAGTGGCAGGCAAAACTCCGGGGTCGTTCTTTCCAATTTGAAAACGTTCAGCCACAAATTCGAGTTTGGGGAAGTTTACTTTGGTGGCAGCAATAGAATGGATAAAGATGCTTCCTGCTCGAGTGAGGTTTTCAAATACGAGTTCGCGTGCATTAATATTAATAATATCAATGTTTCCATTCACTTCTTTGAGAACACTCAAGACTGATAAATCTTTGATAGGATCTCGTCCACCATTGTTATAGAGTTCGATGTTTTTCACTTGGGTATATCCGCTGGAGAAGAAGTTGTTGAGCTCGGTTTGGCTACCGATACTCACGGCACCATCATAAACTTTTGAATCGGTTGTTTTAACAATATTCACGACGTATTTATTTGGTGTGCCATTGAGTGAAGTTACGGTGAATTCCACAGGCATGCTCCAATCAAGTATGCTAGTAGGATTCGGCGTTATTTCAGCACCTTCAGAGATGGTGATAACCACGCTAGTGCCGTATAATTCGACATAATTAGGCACTTGAACCATCACGGTGTCTTTGATAAATGTAGCTCCGAAGCTAGCCGAGCTTAGCTTCACCGAGCAAGAAGTGATGTAGGCATCTTGCCCTTTGAGAATGAGGTGGTCGCAATCTTCGTTACAAGAGGTGTTGATGAACGACAAGAGTGATGCGACAATACTTAATAGGATATATCTACTTTTCATTTGGTTCGTATTTATAGGGTTTGTATTACTCTGTGTCAGCTGTGTATTTGCCAGCTAGGAACTCTTCTAGGGTTGGATTATAGGCGTTCCATTCCACTTTCCATGTGCCGGTGAAAGAATTAGCATTGAGATAGGCGGCAACTTTTGATAAGCCAGAGAAATCCGTAAGCTTGATACAGTTGTCGATCGATATGTGGCGACCAATCGTTTCCAAGTTGCTCAAGTCATTTAAGTTTTTCACACCTCCCTCAGTAATTGTATAAGGAATAGTGGAGTAATCATACTCTTGGTAATACAGTCTAGTAAGTATTAAGTCCTTTTTGATTGTTTTTAGATTTCTCAACCCTTTCAAGTCGGTGAGGTGAACGTTTGCTAGATACAGTATATCAAGTTCTGTAATAGTTTCAAGAGGGTCGATATTTCGGAGCTTTATGCAGTTGCTTATCGCAATGTTTCCAGCTTCTTGAAGGTTTAGGCCATCTAAGTTTTCGAGTTTTTGAGCATTCATAAGCTCGAAAGCATTCTTCACTGTTGTTAGGTTTTGAATGCCATCTAAGCTTGTTAAGTCACTTGCGCTAATAGTGATATAATTAGCATAGGTGATTTTTTCAAAACCTTTTAGACTCACAAGCCGACCACCCACAATAATTTCACCGCCGACCTCCTCTAAGTTTGAAAAACCTGTAAGGTCAACAAAATAACCTGCCACAGCAAAGTCGTTGATGACAGTGGTTAAACTTGGGCACGACACGGTTTCAATTTTGGAAGCCAGCACCGAATACTCATCATTTAAGAATCCAACAAAGAAGTTGGTTGCCACCTTGAGCTTAGGTAATTCTAATGTTTTCAACGAATCACTTTTAATGTTGAAGGTGGTAATCTTCTGGAGATTCTCTAATCGTAGGTTTAATCCTTGGTAATTCGCCACTTTGAAGTTGTGCTGAATCTCGATAATACTGCTGAGACTTTCAAGGTTTGTGATTGGGCTGTCTGCAGAGCCATCAATGATGATGCCGCCTACGTGAGTGTATTCATTAGCTCCAAACTCATCTACTTCAGCTTGACTAGTGAGGTGAGCCACCTTGTCATATACTTTCTGATACTCTGCCACATAAGCTTTGTAGGCATACTTTTTGGTTGTTTGTCCATTTGCTGAGCTTACAGTGAACTCGTGAGCGGCACTCCAATCTGTAATTTCAGTGAGTGCAGGGCTAATCTCTGCGGCTTCGCTTAGCACCACATTTGGAGTAACACTGCTAAAGTCGAATCCATAGTCAACATGGATCAGCAAGGAATCGGAAGTGATTTTCACCAAGTGGTCGCCATCGGCATTTGAGAATGAGAATGACACAATCGCATCGTCATCTCCTTCAAAGATTGGGTGTGTGCAATCTTTGGTACATGAATGATATATTCCCAATATACCAAACACGAGTAAGAATTTTAAGATACTTGTTTTCATTGAATATAAAATTTGAGTTATTAATATGCGGTAAACAGTAGCCAATAGTTGCTTCGCGATTTGCTAATTAGATAGAAAGTAGCTCCACCTGAGTTTGGAATCACAGTGAAACCTTCGGGGTCATAGAAGAAGTCTGTTATCTTCTGAATGCGTGCAGAGGATTCATTTTCTTCATAGAAAAGGCGATCGATTTCGGATTGGTTATCGGCAATGTTTGTAAGTACTAAAGGGAGCCCAGTTGCATCATCAAGTCGCTGGTGGAAGGTTACATTGTCTTCGCCAGGGCTGTCAATGTTTCCAATCACGGAGTGATACCATTTGGTAACTGATGCTTCTTCGCTACTTTCGACGAAGACAAAGGAAAATAGTTTTAGATTGCTCATGTTCCAATAGACTTGCAGTGTGGCAAAGCCGGGTTCAAGTTCTTGCACATCTTCAAATAGGCTGTAGAAATCTAAGCTGCTTCGCGACAATGAGCTGCCATCTATTTTATAGAAACTATCCCAAGCATCTTTAAACTCGACAGATGAATAATGGTCGATGGTGATCGTTCCGTTTTCGCCAAAGGTGTAGAACTGCTTTGATGCATCGAGCTTGAAATCTTTCAGCAAAGTCCCATTGATATTGATCTCATGCTCGAGGCTGAATCCATGGCGAGAGAATACGATTCCGACTAATCCCGATTGTGTGTCTCCTTTTTCATCATTATAGTAGTATTCTACAAATCGGTTGGTATATTCATATAGGAATGTGGCTATTCCATTGCCACCCACTCGGAGGTTTCGGAAGAATGGCATGTTTTCGGTTACAGGCGCAAGAATCATTTCATTGGCTTTAATCTCGTCCATTCCTGCCCAATCTTCGGCTGTGGCACGAGTTAATATCATCGGTTGTTTCCACTTTCTTCCCTTGCAGATTAGAGAATCGGCAGTGCTTCGCTCAATAACTAGCTCGAACTCGCCACCATATCCTGTGCCTACTGGATTAGCGCCTGGGTCGGCAAGAATGTGGAGCAGGCTGTAGGAATCGAAACTTAATATCGCTCCTTGTCCGTCATAGAGCTTGTAAGATGATTCTCTTTCAGAATTGTTGAAGTCACTTTGCGAGACGACACGATTGTCTTCTTCAAATTTGAATAAGAAGTTATATCCGCCCAATCTATCGGGATCGGGGAAATATTGCATTTTCCAGCCATTGGCAGAAGAAAGTAACAATTCATTGTATTCCGTTAAAGTCTCGGCAATGCGCTCTGTTGATTCTTGGTCGAAGATTCGGTCGTCTTCGGAGCAAGAGAAGGCAATTAATGCCATGAATAGGTATATGTATTTTTTCATTTTCTCAATGTGATTTATGGGTTAACGAGTTTATTTATCTCCGAGCTGACTAAATCTTGAAACTGATAGAGGTCAATGCCCCAATTTGTCATGAAATAGTCGGCAATCATTTCTTCTTTTTGTTTTAGTGCATCTCGTGCATCGGCACTTGCAATGGCAGCAATTGTTTGTTCCCACTCTTCATTGGTGTGGGTGAGAATGGTGGCAATCATTTCCACGAAATCTTCGTCGGTATTCATTTGTGCATAGTTGGTGATGAAGCCTATCTCTTGCGCTTGTGCCATGGTACTGTTAAACCATGTTGAGGTATATCCCGCGGGGGTGATTTTCCCATAGCTTTCATCATAGTCTTTGATTTGCGTCATGATGTGGGCAAACTCATGGTGCACGATGTGAATCATGTATTTCACATCGTCTTTATCGTGCCGCTCGAAATTGTTGACACTATACAGCACAATCTTGCGCCCGCCTTCGGCTGTTCCTTCCGTAACTGTTCCATCGGAGTTGTAGCTTTTGCTGCCAATGAGCAGAATTTGTTTTGGCGAGAGTGTTTTGAAGAAGTCTTCGCCGGCATTAGCCACATAGGTGTCAATCCAAAGAGTTTTGAGTACGTCGAGAAATCCAATGACCGAATCCTCAATGGCAGGCACAAGGTTTTTCGACATTTCAGTTTCTTCATCGTCCCACTTATAGACCACCTCAATGTTATATGGCTTGTTCATGTTTTCTGAAATCCATAAGTCTATTTCAGATGTTGGCTCATCAGAATCTTTTATTATTGAATCGGTCAAGGCGTCTTCAGAGCAAGCGGAAAAGAATAATCCGATGATTAATGTGAGTATATATTTTGTTTTCATATGCTGTAAAATTTATCGTTTGTTTGCTTCTACTCCCTCTGCTACTGCTGCTGATGGTATCTGAATTGCTCGGCGCAAATCGTTTGGTCGCAGCACATCAATTATTTTGCCAGATTCATCTCGTCGGGTAACTTCCATGTTATAGCGTTTGATGTCCCACCATCGGATACCTTCTTCCACAAACTCTTTGCGCTTAATATCGAGAATTCCTTTCAAGAATATCTTTTGTTTTTTGGTGGTTTCAAACCAAGGGTCTATATCGGGATTTAGATAGCGGTAGAACTCTTCAAATGAGCTAGTAGTTACGAGGTGTAAATTGGTGTCATAGTTTTTTATGCGCTTGCTGAAGAATGTATTGACATCTTTGACTGCTCCTTCGAGGTCGCCTATCATTACAAGGGCTTCGGCTCGGTTGAATAGTACTTCTTCCATCGTAATAAGCGGAGCCATGATGAATGGAAGCCCTGTGGTGGCATTGATGCTACTTAATTTGAAGTGTTCTTCATATTTTGGGATGTTCAAAGTAGTTTCTCGCCCAAAGACTTTATAAAGGAGGGTTCCGCCGGTTACGTTGGTGGAGTTGAAGAGTTCATCGCGAATGTCGTTGGTCATGCCATAGCGATAGGCTGGTCCATTTCGCCCGAGCAAGGAAACAGCACCTCCAAGGAGGATGTTGGCTGATTCCGATGAGTTGGTGTAGAGCATTCGCAGGTCATAATAGTCGAGCTCGTAATATGCCACCCAATCTCGAATTAAAGTGGCGGGGTGAGTGCCTAAAACGCGATTAGCACACGCCGCCGATTCAGCAAACCTCCCAATGGTGAGATAGAATCTCGAAGCGAATCCATAGGCGGCCGATTCGGTGAAATGATATTTGGGCACATCATAGGCATTGTCGTCGATGAGAGGCAACCCTTCTTCGAGGTCTTTCTTAATTAAATCATAGCTATCTTGAAGTGTTTCGCGCGTATATTGCACAAATACTTCCTTTTCGGGCTCGGTCACATAGGGGATTCCGAGTACACGATCAGCCGTTGTGGGATTATATCTATCGGCATAAAGCGACACTAGCATGTAATGATTATAGGCTCTTGCGAGCAAGGCTTCACCTTTATAGGCTTCATATTCATCAGGCTGATCGGAATTGTCAATCGCTTCGAGCGCATGGTTGGCTGCTGCAATGGCAGTATAGCAGGCGTTCCAATAGTTATCGGGCGTGTCTTGCAAACTACTGGGTACGTCTTTCCAATAATATGACTGCTCGTTTTCTAATGTTTGAAGAGGAGCCGAGCTTGTTTTGTCTCCGGCATTATCGCTCATGGCTTCGCAGAAGGCAATGCAAGAGGCATCAGGATAGGCGGAAACCAACAGCTCCTTCACTTTGTTTGGCGTGTCGATGACCGTCCGATTGTCGGGCATCGTGTCGAGATATTCATTGCAAGAGCTCAACAAGAGTGTGAGGCAGGCAATGGTTGTTATGATATTTGTGCTTTTCATCTGTCTGTAATTTTTCATTAGTAACTTTATATTCTACAATCCAACTTTAAATGACAGTGTGTATTGTCGAGGTACAGGCATTGCCACTCCACCAGAACTAAAGAACTCGGGGTCTTGTCCGTTGAGTCTTTTGTCGGAATAAATCAACCATACATTCGATGCTGCAAGTTTTAGTTGCATTTTCCGTTTGGTGGCGAAGTCATAGGTGAGCACAATGTCTTTCAAACGAACGAAATCGCCATCCACCACACGGGCACTCGAATAGTTGTAGGCATTATATGATTGCGCCAAATAGGGGTTTTTATTTAATTGTCTTTTCGAGGCTATCGTGGGGATATTGGTGTGGTCTTCATCGCCGGCGAGCATCCATCGGTCGAGCATGTCTCTTGTCATGGCTTGGGTGTCGGAATAAGTCGATTTGAAGCTTGGTGCCAGGCGAATTTTGTTTCCAGCTTGATAGGTGAAGAATACGCTCAATCCCCAGTTCTTATATTTAAAGGTATTGTCAATTCCTCCGATGAATTTAGGGTCAATCGGACCTTCATATTGCAGGAAGTCGAGTTCTCGCCCTTGGAAGTCTACTCCAGTTGTTGAGGAATGGCCATCATTATCGGTCACTATAGGGAATCCGTCTGCATTCAATCGTTCAAATGGAATCGAGTATAATCCTTTTACAGGTCCTCCTTCCATCGGTCCTCCTTCTTCTTTCACTACATCAATCACACGTGGCGAGGTATATAGGTTCGTAATCTCATTCTTGTGATAAGAGAACGTGAGGTTGCTATTCCAAGCGAAATTTGCCGACTTTACATTCTTCGTATTCAGGGTAAACTCTAAACCGTGTGACTTCATATCAGCATAGTTGGCAGCTTTGTATGCTTGTCCACCGATTCCAGAAGTGGAAACAAGTCCAATCAAGTCGAAACCTTGACGTCGATACACATCGCCGCTCAAGCTGATTCGGTTGTAGAATAATCCAAAGTCGAACCCAACGTTTGCTTCGTATTGTTTCTCCCATGTGAGCTCTTGGTTCTCTAAATCGGAGATGATAATTTGGTTCTCTTTTTCACTTTGATAAGGGCGATAGACAATTTGATTAAGAAAGACTGCCATAGCGTTACTTGTTGGTCCCATGTTGGCGGTCAAACCATAGGTGGCACGAAGGTTTAGGGTTGAAATCGTCTTATTGTTTCGCATGAAATCTTCATTGCCGATGTGCCACGCCCCACTCACATTCCACGTGGGCAACCAGCGAGCCGATTGGGCTTTGCCCAATCGGTTTGATCCATCATAGCGACCAGTGAAATTCAAGGTGTAACGTTCGTCGTAAGAATAGCCTAATGAGGCGAAGAATGCCACGAAGCGGTCGAAATCTTCCGACATTCCATAGTATTGGAATCCCCCATCAAGCAATTGCCGAATGATTCGATAATCCACAAATGGAATTCCACCTTTACCCCATTGATATCCATAGCCACGATTGAACGAATAGGTTCGGTCGGAATATTTTATTTCTTGTCCTGCCAAGGCATTCACATTGTGCAGCGAGTTGAAAATTCTGTTGTAGCCTACTGTTGTTCTGAAGTAATAATTCAATAAGGTGTTATCATCACGATTGTAGAACCCACCTTGAGGGAGCACCACCTCAGGAAGTGCGGCTGGATTGTCGGGGTCTTGATAGAGGAAGGAATTGCCTTCTCTGATAGTGGCATCGCCTGCTGCACGGTAGGCATTTGCCATGTTTGAATTTTCATCGATTTTATGCTCGCGTGTGGTTTTCACGTAGCGCAATGAACCCAAACCTCGAAGCTCCATACCAATCATGGGGCGAATGGTCAACTCGGCTTGAATTTTGCTATCCAAATAGTCTAAATCAATGTAGTTATATTTTGCCTCATTCAAAATGCTAAATGGTGCATAGTTCATGGTGTAGAACTCATGGTCGCCATCTGCATCGGTGGCTGCCATGGTACGGCT
>JBKEAC010000160.1:0-23903 GCA_047971925.1 Mangrovibacterium sp. | reverse complement strand
GTTAAGTATTAAATGTTACAATTTAAGCCGAAAAATCGCTAAGATAACTCTTAATCATTCTAAATAGCACGGTGTATTAGTTGTTTTTAAATGATTTAGCAAATAAAATGAATAAAAATTCGCCAAAATGTATAAAAACTTGCTCGAAAGTATACGTATGTAATTGGAAAGCCGGTCGGATTTTAATCGATCGTCTTTCATGTTTTTATTTTTTTCTCAGATGAAATTTTTTAAAATTCGAATTATGACAGCTATTTGTAAAATGGCAAAAATTAAACAGATTTTGATTTCGGCAAGCAAGGTTATTTATGTTCTCTTTCGCACCTGTCGGCGCTTTGTTGATGCTTGTCCGTTCACATAGTGCGATGCACTATGAAACTATCTTCAAGCCCTATCGGGCTTATGCTGTGCAAACCGACAAGTTGCACGAAACATTTGCAAACCTTAGCATGGGAGCAAGTCCGCAGGACTTAAAGAGAGCAGCATAGTGCATCGCACTATGAACGCAAAGCACCCCAAGCCTAAGCGCCGATGGGTGCGACAACATTTTTGCGTGATAGCGATGCGGTTTAAGTGCCATTCGGAAAAATTCAATCGAACATTTGCGACACATTGTATATTCACGCATTTCAAGGTGTCGTAGCTAAGGGCACTCTGGTTAGTTTCGCATTGTATCCCCACAATGAATTGTGAGGCTAATGAAGTGTCGACGCGGTGCGAGTGGAACGGAACAACCAAAGAGACAAATTATTTTTTTCGGAGGCTAATCGACATAGAGCTGGTTTAATCAATGTGAGCAGTAATCATAAAGGAGGAAAGAAGGAGCAAAAAAAAAGGGTATTTCAACAAGTTGAAATACCCCCATTAATGGTAAATTTAGAATAATGTGGAATAATTACAATTGCACACCTTCTGCTTTAAGTTTTTCTTCCCATTCTTTGCTTTTAGCAGCAAGGTCATAACCTTGTTCAGAAAGGAAGTTGTTGATTTTACCTTTATATTGACCGAAAACGCTGTGTTTTTCTTCAGAAGAACCTTTAGTCATAGCGATTTCACGAGCCTCATTCAAAGAATTTTGGATGAAAGCTTTTTGATCATCAGTCAACTCAGGGATCATTTGTTGGAAAGCTTCGAAAGTTTTAGGAGCTACACCATAAGTCATACCATCTTTAACAGCGTCAACTTGCTCAGGGCTGATAACAGCGCTCAAAGCAGCAAGGTAACCTGCTTGAAGAGAGTCGATTTTTGCTGTTTGGCAAGCAACGATAGCATCGATTTTCGCTGAAGTTTCAACTTTGATAGAATCAATAGTTAAAGAATCAGCAGCCACAGCTACTAGAGAATCAAGACAAGCTTTGTTTGTGTCGTAAACACCATTAATACGGTAATACTGAGCAGCAACTAGGTCTTGAACTTTTCCTTTCACAGAATCTTCCAATTGCAATTCGCCAACAATTTTACCAGCTCTTTCAGAAACTGTTTTCCAATAAATAGTATCCACAAATTCAGCGTAAGCAGAAAGAGTTTCTACTGGTTTCGTGTTGCAAGAAACCAAAACTGTGATAATCATCAACAAAGACAAAAAACTGTACTTTTTCATTTTTAATTTGTTTGAAAAATTGATTTTAAATATTTCACATTAGCACTAAAATTACCTTTCACATTTCGTACATCATTGGCATCGCGCGAACGTTCCACGATTAGCCAGCCGTTCCACCCCATTTTATCGAGTGTTTTTTTCAGCTTAGGCATATTCACCTGCGGATCATTTTGCAACCACACGCCATCGCCATTCGATGCATGGATTTGTGCTATATTCTTAGCTCCTAGTGTCCTCAATTCGGAGTATAAATTTCGCTCTCCTCTAATTGGGCTTGCAATGTTAAAACTAATTTTAATATTTTCACTTCCTATATCTTTTAGCAGTTTTAGTTCTCCTTCCGCATCCAGAGCGGTTTCCACCGCAATTACAACATTTTTCTCTTCTGCATATTTAACAATTTCTTTAAGTCTCTGTACTATAATTGGTCTTTTTTCAGGAAATTTCACCAAATCGCACTGCACACCGAGAGGTAAAAATCCGGTTTTCACGTTCATGGCAACCATCACATCAATACAATCTTTCACCGACTGCACAGCTGTTTCTTTTTCGGCAATCGATTGAGCGTAGTATCCCGTCATGGCAATACAAATTATTTCTTGATTGTTATCGATTGCCGCTTGCATAAATTGCTTGCGAAGCGAATCGACCATTAGCTTACTATCGAAAGTAGCACGCTTCCCCAATCCTCCCATGTCGAGTTCTAGCCCATCGGCACCAATTTCATTTGCCAAAGGAAAAGCACTAAGTTTTTGACGTTTAAGAATCATGAGGTCGATTACCCCGATTTTATATTCACCTTCCTTTTTCTTTGCCATGCAAGAAAAAGATGTTCCCACAAGGGCAAGCACGAGCAAGCAGATGCTCAGTTTTAAAGATAATAATTTCATTGTTTATATTATTTATGCACTGACATTAATGCGTTTAAATAGATTTCCAAGTTTGAATAACCATCGGCAGCAAGAGTAGCGCCATCGGTTGCATCGTGTTCATTTAAATGTTTTTTGCGTTCCCATTCATCGGGCATTCCATCGCCATCGGTGTCGAGCGGGGCTTTTTTTGAGCTCGATAAATCTTCCCAAGAACCTGCTTCCTCAACGGTGTTAATGATGCCAGTTCCTTCAATTGGCATTTTCCCTTTGGCTTGTGCCAGAAGTTTTTTATCATAGGCATCGCGTTGCGGTTTAATAGCTCCGGCATTGCTAAGAACAATTTTCAAAGCTTTCTTGGCAGAAACATGTTTGGTGTTCGGCGTTGGACAAGGAGTTGACAAGATGTTTTTTTCTTGTGAAGTTCCCTCGTCATATTGCACGCCATATTTCAGATTGTCTTTATTCACCAAATTGTTTCCTTCAATCACGTTATCGGCAATAAACCAGTGCGAGGTGAAGTGATAGCCTTTTTCGGCATTATCAACTTTCACGATTCTATTTTTCACCACTTCTGTTGTAGCAGGACCGGGTTTGTAGTAGTTTCCGATGATGTTAATGCTTCGCGGCTTTCCATCGCAAGTGCGATAAACATAGTTGAAGATGACATTGTTTGCGAAATCGACATTTTCAGTATTTTCCAGGTGGTTTCCTCCGATACTAGGGTTTCTTGCCACCGCCGAAGAGAAGAAGTTAAATAAATAGGAGCAATTTTTTCCGCCAAGCGAAGCCCCAAAACCATGCGCACCTTTTTCGTGGATTGATTTGTGCAGCGGTTGCGTAATCATGGAATATTGCACGGTGATATTTTCGGTTCCATGCCATGTGTTAAGGGCTTCATCGACTGTCCAGCTAATCGAGCAATGGTCGATGATGACATTTTTGCTATCTCTCACTTCAATTCCGTCGATTTCGCTACCAATTAGCCCTGAAGCTATCCCGGGACGCACACGCAAGCAACGAATAACCACATCGTGAGTTCCAAAAATGTGAAGCGGGAAATTCTTCAAGCATATTCCTTTATCGGGAGCCGTTTGTCCGGCAATAGTAATGTAAGGATTTTCAATGGTGAGCATTGATTTCAGCTCAATATTTCCCGACACATCGAAAACCACCGTGCGCGGTTCTTTAGCCTCAACGGCATTGCGAAGACTACCGGCGCCACTATCGTTCAAATTAGTTACATGGTACACCTTACCAGCTCTTCCGCCTTGCGAAAATGCGCCATGCCCCATGGCAGAAGGGAATGCCAATTGTTGAGCACTTGCAGAAATGGCGCAAGACCCTAAAAAGGCAAATAACAACAGTAGCGTTTGTTTCATGCTATTCATTTAGATATTATTAAAGGTTGAACATTTTTTGTAGTTGTTGGAAATCAATGGCATTTTCGGGCATTTTATCATCGGTGAACACTTTTAACTGTTCCGCATTTTGGGGTGTAAAAAAAGATTCATCGAGTTCCCCATGCTTGTTGAACACCTTCGAATCATCGAGCATGAGGTACTTCGCCATGAATTTATACATAGCAGCACGTTTGCTTGCTCCATAGTCGTGACGTTCATTGATTAAATGCACATTTTCCACTTTTTCGCTTGCATTATAGAAAGAATAGCTACGCTGCAAGAATGGGAATTCTAAATTAGGCACGTTTTTTGTCCAATCGCCGCCATCGGAAACAATGAGCTGAGGTTTTGGAGCAAACATGGCAGCAAGTTCCACATTGTTAGTACCGCCAGCGCACAAATGAACAGGATTTCCACTTTCGCAAGGACAGCCACCCGAGTGAATAGCCGACATCATGACAACGGGCACACTCACCGCAACACGAGGGTCGATTGCACAAAGCAAGATGGTTTGACTTCCACCTCCCGAACCTCCAGTTACACCAATCCGATTGGCATCGATATATTTAAAGGTAAGCATGAAGTCAATCACTCGTTGATTATTCACTAAATGCACTGTGTTTGCCAAACTGGTGCTATGGTGCCCCTTAAATTGGAGTTCCGATTCGCCCCACGCCATCAAATCGCATTGCACAGCCACGGCACCCATTGTTGCCAATGCTGCACATCGTGCTTGCAAATCTTTATTGGCTCTTCCGCCATAGAAATGCCCCATGGGACAAAGAACAAGCGGCACTTTCCCTTTGATATTCGCCGGACGGTAAATCGTTCCACAAGCATAGACACCAGGCATCGTTTCGAGAGCGAAGTTTTGAATGGTGTAGCTGCCAATTTTCTTTTCTTTGGCAAAAATAGGCTTTGATTTAGGCATTTCAGGAGCCATATTTAACCGTGTAGCCTCGATTAATTCGGCTCTTAAAATTTCTCTTCTACTCTCCCACTCATCTTTGTTATCGTATTGCGCCGACAGAAAGGCGAAGAAATCGGCCGCTTCTTTTTCAGTGCGCAAATGATAGCGAAAATCTTTCACCTCATAGCTGTTTTCACTCACCTGCCACGCCACCAAGTCGAATGGAGAAAGCACATTCTTAAAGGTTTCGTTAATATCCCACGGGCGAATGCGCCAATCGGCATAATTTAGCACAAGACTATCGATTTTAGTGTCGATTTTAATCGCTACCCCAAAACGAGCCTCCATGTTAGCAATGACCTCACTCAAGGGGCGTTGAAATTTATTATCGGAATTAAGCGTTTGCGCCATTAGTTCACCTAGAACTAACAAAACTAAAATCAAGGTGATTCGAATTCGATTCATCATCTTTAATTGTTTTGAAAAAAGCTCCACAAGTAAAAAAATAAAACAATTAAACTCATGTGAGCAAGTGGATAAATAATACCTTTGAAAGACTTAAAATTTGATTTTCGTGCAGAAATAAATCCACATACATAGCTGATGGGATAGCTTGAGGTGAGCAACACAAAACCATGCATTGCCCACCACAACAATGAATTATCTACAGCTGTTTTTTCGCCTGCCAAGCTCATCACATTAGCCAACATGACAAACGGATAAGCCAAAAGCGGCAAAGCAAGCAAAACAAAACCAAGAGATTGAAGCCTTTTCATTAATAAAGATTATTCAGGCCATTGTTCATAGACAATAGGTGTTTCTTTGATTTTTTCAGGGTCGATCACCACGTGTTTAATGCGTTCTCTTCTCCAAGTATAGACAATGTGCACCAACCCATCGCTTGATTGCATGATTGAAGGATAAGAATACTGACTAATATCGGAATCTTCCAGAATTAACGCCGCATTCCAATGTTTGCCATCTTTCGATGTTGCCACATTGAGCGGAGTTCGGTGACCTTTAGGAGCCCCGATTGGAGTTTTCACATGATTATAAACCACCATTTGCGTTCCGTTTTTAAGACTCACCGCATCAAGTCCTGAATTGTTGTTTGGCAGCCCAATGTCGCGCATTAATCCCCACGTTTTACCACCATCTTCACTCCAGCAGCCCGCCACAACCGACATTCGCGTTCTGGCAATGACTTGCATTTTTCCATCGGGATAAATCAAAAGCGACGGCTGAATGGCTTGATAAACCTTTCCATCGTTAAGCTCATCGCCTTTCTCCCATGTTTTACCCCAATCTTTGGTATATTCGAAATAAGATTTCCAACCTGGGCTCACTCCCTCTTTACTACTTGGACAAGCCAAAGTGCCATCGGCAAGTAAAATCGGTTTATTCTTCACTGGACCATAGAAGCCATCGGGCAAACGTTCAGCCTCACCCCATGTTTTACCATTATCGGTTGAACGTTTCAGCATTCCCCACCATTCCGAAGGCGACGGACCCACTTTATAGAAAAGAATAAGTTCAGCCCCTGGCACTTGATATAACACTGGGTTCCATGTTGGATAGCGCAAGGTGTCGTTCTGCACCCCATCGGCAGCCATAATTCCCTCTTGCCATTTGCCATCAACTTGGCGGCTCACCCAAATGCACACATCGGGGTTTCTTTCCTTTGTACCACCAAACCAAGAAGCCACCATTCCCTCTGGAGTCTCTTCAATTGTTGCCGAGTGGCACGACGGATACGAAGCCGTTTCATAGATAAATTCATCAACAAGGATTCCACTTTTAAAATCATTATTTGATGATTTTCCGCAATTGCAACAGCCCGCAAAAAGGGCGCTAGCAACGAAAGATAGTATTACAATTTTCTTCATATTTCTAAAGATTACAAATTAATTTTGATAAATCGCTCGATCTTGCCAATTCCTTACCATCGGCAAGCACATAAAGTCCGGCACCCTTACCATATTTCTCGCCTGTTTTATCCCAAACAATGGTTAGCATTTTTCCGTGATATTTCACTTGGTCTAAGCAGAACCAATCCCATTTTCCATCGGGGATAAGCGGATTAACAACAAATTGATTACCCTCTTGCGCTCGAAGCCCAATCAATCCAGAAATCATCAAATCGTTGAAAGTAGAATGGTTGTAGTATCGACTTCTTTCTTGGTCGCCTTTCAACCAGTATCCAGTTACTTCATCCTGATATTCTCCAACATAAGGACGACCGCGATGATATTGCGATTCCACATATTTTTCCATTTGAGAGAAATAAGTGCTATCGTTTGCGAAAGATTGTGGTTTATAGTCGTTCAGCAAGTTTGCGAGAGCCACTAAAGTTTGCGAGCTAGCAAAAGGCCAAATTGGACCGTCCCATTCGCAACGGCAGCAGCCATGACTTCTAAATTCAGGGTGAGCACGCTCGGCAGTAGTTAATCCATAGGGAGCATTGAAACCATCGGTAAGATTAATTTGATCCCAAGCTTCATTTTTCGAATCATCGGGGATATTAAAGTACCAAGGAATAAAACCAATTGCTTCCCTCACTTGGGCAAAAGTTCCTGTTTTTTCTTGAATTGTTTCGAAGAATTTAGCTTCATCATTCCAAATAGAGTCATTCACAAAAGCTTTCAGCGTGTCGGCTTTAGCGGCAAACAGATTAGCCGTAGCCTCATCGCCAGCAAGTTTTGCAATTTGAGCAATAGCCATTGCATTCCCATACATATAACTGTTGATGGTTGGTCGAATGTTTTTCACTTTTCTTCCGCCACTAATTTGTTCTTCCATGCCATCTCTCACATCTTCTTGCCAAAATAATCCATTGGGCAATCGTTTTTCGTCTTCCCATGTTTTGTATTCCCAAAGCAAGTCGGGCAGCATGTTAACTAAGTAATCTTTATTGCCATTCACAAAATAAGTTTGCAACAAGGCGAAGGCAGTCCAGCTGCTGAATTTATGCAATTTACTCATGGGCTTTCCTTCATTTCCACGCAACCAAGTGAGCAAGTTTCCTTCCACATATTGCGCATCGTGCAGCCAACGCCCTTCCATGGTGTGATGTCCAATGGCACAAGCAATCAGGTTCCATTTATCGGCATAAGGACGATCGACCAAGAACTCGGTAATTCCCCAGCCGGCAGGAGTTTCTTTAATGTGCTTTCGGTAGCTCCACCAACGGAAATAATACATTTCTTGGAAGTTCTTCTGAGGGCATTCAAAAAGCGGAATGTTATTTTCCATCCAATTCCAAGCACTATCGTTTGGAATCGCTTGAGCAATGTTTTCATCTTCCATTTCATTAAAGAAATCTACATGGTGTTTGAAATCATTGTAGGCAAGAATAGCCCCTTTTTTACCTTTATCTTCTGCACATTGCACAAATACAATCGCCAGAGCGGCAAGAGCTGAGAATTTTAAAAAGTGTTTCATCATGTTCATTTATTTTTGCGTGAAAGCTTCGGTTTTCACATTAAAGATGGCGAAGCTAGCAGGAGCACAAGGCTGCCCGTTTTGCTTAATATCCCAATCCTGATCGGTTGGAGTATCGATGTTTGGATATCGGCGAATGTCGCCCGTTCTGAATGATAATCTTTCCACGGCAGGCACAGGAATATGGCTCATGCCCGTTGATACTTTTTCACCGTTCACATAGATATAGAAAAATCGGCTATGGCAAGTGAGTTCAATTCTGATGTTAAGGGTTTCCTTGGCGTTATATTTCAGAATATCTTTCATGCGGTATCCATTTTTTTGTTGAATGTAACCATTTTCGGCGAAAGTTAATCTCAAAGCAGCCATTCCGTTTTCATCGAGGAGTTCCACATCGAGTTTTCCATTTTTATTTTGAGCAGCTTGAATAGAAAACTCCACGGCAGCATTTTCCATTTTAGGGAAAACACGTTCAGCTTTAGCAAATTCATATTCATCTTGGTCGTGAAGCACTAAAGCTTTTTTGCCATTCACATTTTCCACTGCCACTCTTGCCCACACGGGCGAATAAATGTTCCAGTACAAAAGTTCGCTACCCTCTTTCATGGCGTTGAATTGCTCATTCACTTGATTATTCTCCACCGATTTCACGGGCACCGGGATTTTAGCCACCCAGATATCTTCTTTGTTCACACTGTAAGAAACCCAAGCGTCGTTTCCAGGCACATTGCCGTTTCCTTCCACAATTCCACGCACATATTGAGGTCCATATGATTTATAGTTTCCACCATATCTCATCGGACTCACCTCGCCATGCACGAGCAGGAGATTATTGAAATTCATTCCATCATTACTTGTTGAAAGAGCCAATGGCCATCGATAATCAGAAGGATTATAAACAGTCATGTAGTTACCATCGTCGAGTTTTTGTCCCCAAATTTTAGCGTTGTTATTCACAAAACCTGGAGCACGAGTTGGTTTTGTCCATGTTTTCCCTTCATCGGTGCTTATTGCAGTGAGCGCATGTTTCCACCATCCCACAACATTGCCATTGGTGAGGTGATACCAGTTGAAAGCTTTATACTCACCTTGCAAAGAAAGCAGTGGGTCTTCACGGTCAATTTCTTCATTCCATTGTTGCACCATTAAGCGATTGTTTAAAAGTTCATCGCAAGCTTTCACGAAGTTTTTATCTTTCGATTCTTTGTAGTAAGGGTGCGATGTGTTCTGACTGTTCCAATCGTGATTGTAGTAAATGAAATAAGTTTCGCCCCAGCTACCATCTTTATTAATTTCACGCACCACACGTCCCACACCGTTACCATCGTTTGGAGCATCGGTAATGTCGAGACAAATAGAAATGTTTGCCAGCACCAGAAGTTTATCGTATTTTTCACTCACATAAAACCCCATGCGTTGGTGGTGCACGCTCAGCAAGTCTTTTGTTTCTTGAATTCCGTTGCGTTTGGTTTCCTTTTTCGTTCCATCGGGGATTTTGTAGGGTTCGAAAATCACTTGAGGATTCGACCAGTTGTATCCATCTTTAGAACTCATGATTAAAGTTGCCCCTCCAGGTTCATGCTCGCCCACGGGGTTCGCTAGATATTCCAGATAGAATGTGTTATTCCAATAAGCCAACATGGGTTGATGATTATAAGTATAACCTAGTCCATCGGCATATTCGGGGAACTCACGATTAGCCCGTGTGAGCTGAATGTTGTGCACTCCGATAGCAGGAGCAAGTTGTCCATGATGATAATCGGGGTTGCTCAATTCTTTACCTTGATAAGTTGGCAAATCTTGCGCCCAACTAGCCAAGGAGCTTGCCAATATTGCAACAATTGCCAGATTTTTAAATGCTTTTGTCATGTTTTCTTATTTTTGGGTAGAAATAAATCCACGATTAGTAGCTTCTTTTAATAGATTTTCGAGAATCGGCTCGCTCGTTTTAAAGATTGTTCCATGCTTATGCCCTTGAGGGAGTGAAATTTCAGTAGAAACATCTTCAAATGTTTTGAAATCGTTTGTTCTAGCCGCTGCATATCTTTTTTCGCCATAGAAATCATAGTAAATGAGGTAATCATTTCCCACTTTTTCCACTGTTGGACCTTCGGTGAGCAAGCCCGAGAAAGGTTCGGTGATATCAGTCCACGGACCAATTGGCGATTTACCCACAGCCGCTTGTAAGTAGCGATTAGGACGTGTGTTATCTTTTAATATCAGCACATAATCATCGGCAGCACGTTTCACAATTACACAATCGATAACGCTAAATCCGGGGTCATAGAACAATTTTGTTTCGCTGAATGAAACAAAATCTTTAGTTGTTAGGTAATACATGCGATGATTGTTTCGCTCGTCTTCAATTCCCTTTTCAAATTTAAAAGGAACAGTTGATGCCCAAATAATGATATATTCATCTTTCACATCATCATAAAAAAGTTCAGGAGCCCACACATTCACCGTCGAGGTGTCGGTCATAGCGGTAATTTGTTTTTGCTCCGACCAATTAATTAAGTCCTTCGAACTCGCATATCCGAAACCTAAATCGCCCTTCCATGAGCTTGTCCACACCATGTGATAAGTTCCATCTTTTCCTTGCACCACCGATGGGTCGCGCATTAACTTTTGAGTTCCCACTTCGGGTTTAAGCCATGAACCGCCGAGGTCATTCCAATGATAACCATCTTCGCTATAGGCATAATATAAGCCATCGGTTGCCGGCTCACGGAAAGAGCTGAACATGTAAATAACTTTATCCTCTTGTTTGCAAGAGAATAAAGTTATTGCTACTACTATGGCTAAGATAAATTTTATTCGCATAGTTCTATTTTTAAATTGTTTCCAACACGAGCACCCAATCGTTGCCATCGCGTTTCACCCCTGGTGCATCGAATTCTTGCACTCCTGTGTTTGCAATTTCGCCAATTTCTGTATAATCGCCAGTTGATGGGTCGAACCATTTTGCTTTTATTTTCTCACCTGCAAGTAATCCCATGTTAAGCGAGAATGTTCTACCATTATAGGTATAAACATAGGCATAATTATCGCCAAGAGTTGCAGTAATGTAATCGTATTTTTCGCCATTTTCGCCAGCAATAAGATCTTGTGCTGGTCGGCGATTGTTAAACTTATGACTTCTCATGAGCTTGCTCACCCATTGCATTTGATTTGAACCAATAGCGTTCATTGCTTCTTGCCAATAAACTTTGCAACCAAAAGCCGATCCATCGTCTTTTTTGCTATAAAACTGCATGGTTGCATTGTGTCCGTATGTATATCCGAAAGCACCTGAGAATAACGACCAATAAGCATAACGGCGCACATCAGAAGCTTCCCAATAAGGATCTTCGGGGTTGTGCAATCCATGAGGAATTCCTTCATAACCAGGTTCGCCATCGATTGTGGGGCGTTGAATGTCCCAATCTTCCACAATATATCTCCAGTTGTCTTGACCATAGCCACGTTCGGTGTCATCTTGGCTCCATGAGCGGTGTCCCGATTGAATCATGTTGAAATCTAACCATTCTTGATCATTAAACCAATCATTCGATTGCATTCTTCCGCGAGGGTGATAAGTTGCTAAATGATTTGGAGCATAGGTGTGCAGTGCATTTCCCAAAATATTCCAAGTTTCGATTGAATCATTTCCGAAAGTATCGCCACCATTAAGCCAAATAATGTTATCGCGCTCAGCATAACGCTCAGCAATGAATTTTCCATAGACAGCCATTTGCTCACGCGAAACATGTCCATCGCGCACATTGTTTCCCCACACCGGAACAATTGCCATGTACTGACCATTCTTCTCAGCTTCATCAATCATGTAGTCGAGGTTATCCCAATAGTCATCTTCGCCTTCTTTCACAAGAGGTTTAGAAAGATCATTATCAAGCAAAGCTGAATGACCATAAACATCTTTAATACCTAAATAGTGAACTGGTGAAATTTGAATGACATTAAAGCCTTGTTCTTTTCTTTTTTTCAGATACATAGAGGCCTCTTCCTTCGAAAGCTTTCCCGAAAGCAACCACGCCGTTTCACCCATCCACCAAAATGGCTCACCATCGGCTGTTTCAAGGAAACGATTATCGGCTGAAACTTTTAATAGTTTGGTTTCATCAACTGTTGAACAGCAAGCCTCTTCTTTCGCTTGCTCTGTTGTTTTACAATGGCATGCCGACAATAATGTTGCAGCAATGCTTAACGACAAAAAATACTTCATATCATGTATTATTTAAAATTTATTTCTTTGTTTCTTTGTTTCTTGTTTCTTGTTTCTTGTTTCTTGTTTCCAACCTTTCCATGTGAGCGCAAGGTTCACATTTTCCTTCGGATAGCACAAACTAGCAAAAAACCCAACCACCACGAGCACTATGTGACTATAAACTCCCATCATGTATTCATGATGCGTGTAGTTGAATTGACCTAAATCGACTAATATACTTTTTTTGTTTCCAATGCCTAAAGGAGTCGAGGTTAACAATGCCCAGGCAATAAATAAAAAGCAAGCGAGCATTCCCCAATATAAACCTTTTTTATTGGCACGAGCGGCAAAAATTCCGAGCATGAACATCCCCGCAATTCCTCCAGAAAAAATGGCATATAACGCAAATATCATGTCGAGAACTCCTCCTTCGCCTGCTTGCACATAGAACAAAGCTATTGCCACAGCTCCAATTCCTGCTAAGGCAATAAACCATCGACCCATTTTCAGCTGCTGCTCATCGGTACTATCGGGATAAACTCTTTTATAGTAATCTTCAACTAAAATTGCCGAAAGACAATTTAAATCGGAATCTAAACTCGAAATAGCCGAAGCAATGAGTGCCGATATCACCAATCCGATTATTCCAACGGGCAATTCATGCATAATGAAATGAGGAAAAACGGCGTCGGCTTTTATTCCCACCGGAAGTGAATGCTCGGCTCCCCCAATCTGATAGTAAGAAAACAAGGCGGTTCCGATAAACATGAACAAAGCCCACACAGGCACACACATTAACACTCCCAAAAGCGAGGCTCTCACTGCGGCTTTATCGGTTCGCGCAGTGAGATAACGCTGAACAATGGTTTGATCGGTGCCGTATTTCTGAATAGCATAGAATATCCCATTGAGAGCCATGACCCAAAATGTGAGTTGAACAAAATCCCAATCGAAAGGACCAAAACCGATCTTGCCAGCATCCATTGCCACATTCCAAATATCAACCGGACCACCATCGAGACCGAACAGCAAGATAATTAATGCCACTACTCCCCCAACAATGAGCAAAAATCCTTGTATCACATCGAGCCAAACCACCGCCTCAATTCCGCCAAATAAGGTTAACAAAATGATGGCTGCTCCAATGAGTAAAATAATCACCGATGTATTTATTCCAAGCATTCCGCTCACAGCTAAAGAGATTAAATAAAGCACTGAGCCCATCTTGGCAAAATGGGTTAACATGAAACTCATCGACGTGTAGTAGCGGGCTACCACTCCAAAGCGCTGCTCAAAATATTCATAGGCGCTTAGCTTGATTACATTCCGAAATAAAGGAACAACAAACCTAATAATTACAAGCAGAACCAAAGGAACCATCAAGCCTTGAACTAACAAAATCCAGTTCGAACTATATCCCTCACCCGGATAGGCCAAGAAAGTAACACTACTAATCAATGTGGCTAATATCGACATGCCAATAGCCCACGATGGCAATGAGCCACCCGCCTTAAAATAGGTTGCAATGCTCTTCTGCCGTTTGGCAAAACCAAGACCCACAACTACCGTAATAAGGAGTGTCAATGCAATGATTAAATAATCTACCCAATGTAACTGATTTACTGCCATAACGCTTTTTATCTGTTAGATGAATTATTATGGATCATATCTACTTCCGATATCACTCCCTGTGGCCAAATATAACTACCGGGCTTTGTTACGATGTGTAAATTCGTTTTCATGTCGCGCATCTGAATAATCCCTGGAGCGAACTCCTTTGTGGGCTCAAAATAACTTACACCCAAATTTTGCATGATAACATTGGCGGTTGCTCCTCCTTCAATAAAGAGTTCATCATACTGCTGTTGTTGAAAAACTGCGGCTGCTAATTCACCTACTTTCATCCTTATTTGATAGGGCGTGAGTTGCTCTCTTTGATCGATTTTAAATATCGTTGAAATAACCACCGTATCATGAATTTCGCTCAATTCCGCAATCTTTTTCGCTTGCTGTTTAACTCCTTCGCTGCCTTCTTTCAAGAAAAAACTCCCATCTAAATTTATATATTTCAAACCCAAAGCTACGAGTTTTTCTTTAAACTCGGCCTTCTTTGGATAATTGCTACCCAAGAAAATGATGCGCTTACCCACCTGAGCGATAGTTGCACTCAACTTTCCCACAACTGCCTCGGGATAAATAGCACTAAGCACACTCCCAAAAAAAGCGGCTCCACCTGCTAGAACCCACGAGGAATCGAACTTTCTCGCCCATGTATTTAGGGTGCATTGTGAATCGACATTGCCCACTACAAATCCGCCTTCTGGAAGCGCATCTGAAACATGAAAGAGTCCACATTCTCCACCGAGCAAAGTCAACACATTGCTTGTGGTTGCTGGAAACTCCATGTCGCAAGCAAAGGAGGTATCAGAAAGTTTTTTTCCATCAATGTAAAACTCACCATCGATGATTAGCCTCCCCAATGCCGGATTGCCTGCCAAAATAGCTACTTTAGTCTTCTTTTCTTCCTCCATTTGAACTTGCAGCTCCGCATAAACATGACCACGAAGTACCGAATCAATCTTTTTGAAAATCAAAGTCGGTTGAAATCTTTGAACCTCTCTAATTAAGCCCCGAATGCACTTCTCTGCCTCTAATCGCTCCATCGATCGAGTATCGGATACTAACACAAACACCTGAACCTGATGATGCCTCGCTACTTCAACATCGGAGCCCAAAATAACTCTTAGACCCCTGTTGAAAGCTAAGCCTGCCACTTCTGCAGCACCTGTAAAATCATCGGCTATTACTACTATCATTTCTTATTTATTCTCATGCCTCATTACGGCATTATCAATTGCATTGGTGTTTGCTATTTCTTTTCCTACTATTTCAAAAGCAGTGAATTTTAATTTCTTAATATGCTCTAAACATGCAAAACGAGCGATAAAAGCACCCTTGAAACACGACCGTGCACAACACTTTTCTCGTATTAATTAATTCCGCAAAATGTTCTCAACTGCTTCCGATACGAAAGCTCTTCCTGCTCGCCCATTTCACATAGCGGCGATGTAACCCTTGTTTCACACAAACCAAGCTCACTCATAATAACCTTCAATGCCACCAACGACTCTCCCAATGTTCTTCCCTGCTGATAAATCAGCCCCAACTCATTGGTTTTATCCTGCAACACTTGCAGTAAATCAACATCGCCCGACAATGCCGCCGCATATAAATCGGCATACAGCTGAGGAGCAAAATTTCCCGTACTCGGCACAATCCCATCGGCTCCCTTCAGTAAACCATGAGCCGATTGTGCCGCCCAACCCAACAAATACACAAAATCATTGCGCTCTTTCCATAGCTCAACGGCACTATCTAAGCGCACTAAATCGCGTTCTGAATCCTTTAAACCAACAATATTCGGATGATAACTCAACTCATTCAACAAGCTTAACGGAATCGACCAATGAGTTGTTGCCGGAATATTATAAAATATAACCGGAAGAACACTCTCCTCGCCCAAGGTCTCCATGTATCGTGCCGCCTGCAACTCTGTCAGTGGATAATATGACGGCAAAGTAGCTACCGCAACATCGGCGCCCATTTCTGCAAATAATTCACACATGTGCAAACTATCGCTCAGACAATTCGATGACACACTAGCATAAACCACCTGATTGGGCACGCGCCATTCCACCGTGGCACGAACTAAGTCCTTCTTCTGCTCTAAACTCAAACCACTAACCTCTCCCGTTGTTCCACCCACAAACGGATGAACACCACTTTTCGAAAATTGCGACACAATGCGCCCCACTGCCTCCACATCAACACGATAATCAGACCTTAATGGACTAATCATCGGAACTATCACCCCTTTATATTTTGTATCCTTCATTAAACTCTAAAACCATTAAAATTTCAAAAACCCTAAAACGCTTCTCCATAAATAGCCAACGCATCAGTAAAATGAAGCTCTCTAGGATTATTAACCAACAGACGCTGTACCTTCATTGCCGAAACTGCCAGCATTTCTAAATCAATCTCCTTCACGCCAAGCGCCGAAAGCCTATTGGGAATATCAAACACACTAAGCCAAGCACAAATCCGATCAACTAAATCGGCTGCATCTGCCGAAACACTCCCGCTAGTTGAAAAACCCAAACGAAGAAAAAGCGCAGCTAAACGCTCTTCACATGAGGGCAAATTAAACTTCAAAACATGAGGCAACATCAACGCATTCGATAATCCATGTGCCACCTGAAACTTACTCCCCAAAGGATAAGCCAAAGCATGAACACCCGCCGTATTTACAGGACCCAAACACATCCCTCCATAATAACTCCCCAATGCCAATGCCATGCGTGCCTCCACATTATTCCCATCAACACAACATCTCTCTAAATTCGCCATTATCAATCGCATTCCTTCAATGGCATAAAAATCGGTCATGCCATGATGATTCACATTTAAATAAGCCTCCAAACAATGCGTAAAAGCATCAATTCCCGTGAAAGCAGTAACCATCGGCGGTAAGCTAAACATCAACTCCGGATCAACATAAACCGCATCGGGAACCAAATACGGACTAACACAGCCTTTCTTCTCGCCATCGGCTAAATCTAAAAAAATCGCATTCGGCGAAACCTCACTCCCCGAGCCAGAAGTTGTGGGAACACAAACCAAATATGTTGACCGAAAATTCAACTTCCCATTCCCCACAATCTCCATCGATGTCTGATTATTCATTAACTGCGCTGCCACAAACTTCGCCGAATCCATCACACTTCCTCCGCCAACCCCAACAACAGCATCGGCTCCAAATAATCGTGCACGTTGAACCAAATGCTCAACATCAAAAAAACTTGGCTCCGAACTCACATCAACATTCAACTCCCACGAAATGCCCAAACTTTCCAACGACTGCAAACCAGCACTCAAAACCCCACGCAAGTCCGCTAAACTCAACACAAACAATCGCTTCTTGCCTAAACTCCGCACATCATCGAAAAAACACGACAAACTCCCCGCACCAAAAACCAAACGACCAGGCTGCTGCAATGTCAAAAAACTCATATCATTCAACCTTATTTCATTCATATAAATCTCATGCAAAGCACGAATATAATGAAAACGTTTTCAGATTCCAAATGATTTCCTCATTTTTTTAAACCAAACAACTTAGTCTAACATGATTTTCGCACTCGCAACTCCGTTTCCAAAACAATCTTAGTCGTAGCTCTACTCGGATTTTTAATCCGCTGAATCAACAAATCTCCAGCCCTACGCCCAATTTCACGTGCCGGCTGATGAACCGATGTCAACGGCGGATTCAACGACGAAGCCCACAACATATCATCAAAACCAATAATAGCCACATCATCGGGAACACGTAGCCCCCGACGGTTAATTACCTTCAAAGCGCCCAATGTCAGCAAATTATTCCCACAAAACAAGGCATCAGGCGGCTCCTTCATGCTCAACAATTGCTCCGCCATGCTCTCGCCACTCTCCAAATCCGAATCACCATCTAGAACCAAAGTCTCATCAACCTCCAAACCATGCTCAATCAAAGCCCTGCAATAACCCGCCTCACGCGCCCTACTCGTCGAAATCATGCTCAATCCCCCAACATAACCAATCCGTCGATAACCCGACTTAATCAGATAACTCACCGCATTATACGTTCCAAACTCATTATCAACCTGAACCAAATCAACATCAACTCCCTTCAAATCCCTATCCACACAAACCACTGGCAAACCAGCCGCCATCATCCGCTCCAAAATCGGATTAACATCATTCATCGATGCAGCCACCAAACCATCAATAGCCTCCGACTCTAAAATCCGCAAATAAGCCGCCTCCTTCTCCTCACTCTGTCCAAAATCGCAAAAAATAGTAATATAACCATTCTCAAACGCAATCGACTCAATCCCCTTCAACACCTCCACATAAAACGGATTACTCACATCGGGAATCATAATCCCAAGCAAATTCCCGCCTCCACTCTTCGACCGCAATCGCTTCGCAACCCTACTCGGACTGTATTTCAACTCCCTAATCGCAGCCAAAATCTTCTCCCGCGTCTCTTCATTAACACTCTCGCTATTATTCAAAACCCGTGAAACCGTCGCAATCGAAACACCTGCTCGCTTTGCCACCTCATTCATACTTGCCATAAAAAACTTTTAAGTTTACCTTAACAAAAATAACTATCCACTCCTAAAAAACATCATGAATCATATTTTTTAACACAATAATACTTTGGGCGCTCCCTAAAGGGCGGGCTTTTCGTTCCAATCTTTTCGGCTCCTTTGGTCGCCAAAAAGGATTTCCACTGCAATCCCTAGCGCAGAAAAAAAACAACCCATTGAAATACCAACTCATTTTCATATCTTTGTGATAAGAAATAAGGTAAACAACGGCAAAAAACTGCCACAATAAATAAAATGACATCCATGAAAAAGCAAAAGAAAAAAAATAACAAATCGAGCAACTTCAACAAACACGACCTGAAAAACAACATCCTAAACATTTTTTCAAAAAACCCGTCGAAATCGCTCAACTACAAAAATATCGCTCAAGAACTAAGAATAACCGATAAAGAAATCAAACGGCTCATAAACGTCGTGCTCGAAGAACTCCACCAAAGCGGAAGAATTGAACAACCCTATCGCGGTCGATTCAAAATGAGCTCGAACATCCCTAGCATTGCCGGAACAATCGAAATTGAGCACAACGGAGCTGCCTACTTCAATTCACCCGAAAATGAACACCAACTCTACATTAACCCCAAAAACCTCAACCACGCTCTACACGGCGATAGCGTTCTAGCAATTGCTTTCCAAAATCGAAAAAGCGGACGACCAGAAGCCGAAATAATCGAAATAACAAAACGGGCAAAACTAACATACGTCGGAACAATCCAACGAAACAGAAACCTTTGCTTCCTCGTGCCATCGCACAAATGCGATTTCGATATATTCATACCTATCGAAAAACTAAACGGCGCAACAAACGGGCAGAAAGCAATCGCTAAAATAACCGAATGGCCTAAACGTGCAAAAAGCCCTTTCGGTGAAATAACCGAAATTCTCGGAAATGCCGGCGAAAATAACACCGAAATGAACGCCATTCTTGCTGAATTCAATCTGCCAATTAAATTCCCTGAACGAGTGATTACAGCAGCAGAAAAAATCGACAATGAAATCACTCAAGAAGAAATAAACAAACGACGAGACCTAAGAAATACAACAACTTTCACAATCGACCCAGCCGATGCTAAAGACTTTGATGATGCGCTTTCTATTCAATCAATCGGTGATAACTTGTGGGAAATAGGTATCCACATTGCCGATGTTAGCCACTATGTACAACCAAACACCACTCTCGATGATGAAGCCTACAACAGAGCAACATCGGTCTATCTTGTTGATAGAGTGGTGCCCATGCTCCCCGAAAAACTTTCAAACGAACTGTGCTCTCTACGTCCGAACGAAGATAAACTTTGTTTCTCAGCCATATTCCAAATAAACGAAAACGCCCAAATAAGCAACGAATGGTTCGGAAAAACAATAATCAACTCAAACCGACGATTCACCTATGAAGAAGCTCAAAATATCATAGAAACTAAACAGGGCGACCTGCAAGATGAAATCTTAAAAATGCACGAAATAGCTCAAAAACTACGAGCTGAAAGATTCAAAAAAGGTTCTATTGCATTCGACCGCGTGGAAGTGAAATTTGAAATCGATGAAAATGGAAAACCTCTTTCCGTTTTCTTTAAAGAATCGAAAGAAAGTAATAAACTCGTGGAAGAATACATGCTACTTGCAAACAAAAAAGTAGCCGAATTCATCGGAAAGAAAAACAAAGGTCAAAACGAAAAAACTTTCGTCTACAGAATACACGACAAACCAAACGCCGAAAAACTCGACAACTTCAACCAATTCATCAACAAATTCGGATATAACATCATCACTGCTACTTCGCAACAAATTTCAAGCTCTATAAACGAACTGCTAACCGAAGTAAACGGTAAAAACGAACAAAATCTCATCGAAACTCTTGCCATCAGAACAATGGCTAAAGCTGAATACTCAACCAAAAATATTGGGCACTATGGGCTCGGTTTCGACTACTATGTGCACTTCACGTCGCCTATCAGAAGATACCCCGATGTCATGGTTCACCGACTACTCGAAAGATATCTCGATAACCAACGCTCTGCCGATGCTGCCAAATATGAAGAGAAATGCAAACACTGCTCTGACCAAGAAAACTTAGCAGCCAACGCCGAAAGAAGCTCTATTAAATACAAGCAAGTGGAATTCATGATGGATAAAATTGGACAAAAATTCCCCGGTGTAATATCGGGTGTAACCGAATGGGGACTTTATGTGGAACTCGAAAACAAATGCGAAGGAATGATTCCAATGCGCGAACTTGATGACGATTTCTATTCTTTCGATGACAAAGAATATTGCTTGAGAGGTCAGAAAACCCGAAAAACTTATCAACTCGGACAAGAACTTCAAATTGAAATAGCTAGAGCAAACCTCGAACGTAAGCAACTAGACTTCCGATTGGTCGATTAAAATCAAACACACATCATGTAGCATGGGCTGCTAAAGGTAAATATGATTTACTTTTAGCAGCTCTTTCTTTTTAAAATATTTCATTCAGTGCGCTAAAGTTTGCAGAAGACAGACAAAAAGCTTGCCAAATTCAAACAAAAGGAGCTGCTCCAACTATTGGAACAGCTCCTTTTGTTTAAAATAATCAGTGCCATTAATAAACTCTGCTTTAGCTACAAAATGCAAGAAGATGTTGCTAAAATATGAACGTCAGCTTTCTGATGCCTCTATTCATTGAATCGTTTAGAACTGTCTCAACTAAAACTTGCCAATATTTCGGGTTGCACTTAGTTGTTAAATCATATTCCCGTTTCTCATTTTGCTAACTTTTTCGTTCTAAAATCAATTAAATGACTGCCTAAATTTCAAAGGAGACAAGTCGGTTTTGTTCTTAAATAGCTTGTTGAAAGATTGTGGATACCCAAACCCTAATTGATAGGCAATTTCACTAACCGACAGATTCGTTGTACAGAGCAACTCTTTTGATTTTTCAATCAGTTTTTCGTGTATGTATTGTTGTGCTGTTTGTCCTGTCAGGTTCTTTAGCAAATCGCTCAAATAAGCAGGAGTAAGGTTTAACTCATTAGCCAAATATTGCACAGTTGGTAATTGATTATTAGCATCCTCAAAGAGATTATTTAGTAGAGCTTCCATTTTCGACAGCATATCGTTGCTGATGTTTTTGCGAGTGATAAATTGCCGGTTGTAATAGCGGTCGATATGAACAAGTAGCAATTCGATATTGGCTACCATTACATCCTGACTAAACTTATCGATATTGTTTTGATATTCCTGCTCTATTGACTTGAAAAGACTAATAATAAGTCCCTCTTCTTTGTCCGAAAGAAATAGAGCCTTATTGTTGCTGTACGAAAAGAAACCATACTCCTTAATAGTTTTCGAAAGAGGATAACCCTGTATAAAATCGGGATGAAAAATCAGGTGATAGCCCGACACTTTAAAGCTCTCGGCATCTTCCATTGCCATTACTTGTTTTGGTGCAATTAGAGATATTATCCCCTCATCAAAATCGTACATGGTCTTACCGTATTTCAACCCACTTGTCTCTCCTTTCTTCAAGGCTATGGAATACAAATCAGTAACGTAATGTTTCCAAGCATCACTGTTAATCGAAAAATCTACATCGTCGATATTGATTATACTCACCAAAGGATGCAGAGGTTTAGGCAATCCAAAAAGCCAGTGTGCTTGGGATACAGATTTCACTACTGTTAAAGGGTGTTTTTCTTTGCTCATTGTGCACAAAGATATAAAAAGTTTACGCTATTCGAGAACCATGTAGATTTACTTTCGATAGTGCCGAAGCAATTTCTTCCAAATTCTCAGCCGATAAGTCAATATCAATAGCTCCTAGATTCTCCTCTAAACGATGTATCTTAGTTGTTCCGGGAATTGGAACTATCCAATCTTTTTGAGCCAACACCCATGCTAAAGCTATTTGTGCATTTGTGGCGTTTTTCGACTTTGCAAGCTTGTTAATTATATCTACAAATGCAAGATTCCCCTTTATGTTCTTTGGAGACAATCGAGAAATATAACTGCGGTAATCAGACGCTCCAAACTTTGTGTCTTCAGTAATTGCTCCCGTCAGAAACCCGCCTCCCAATGGACTGAAAGGAACAAAGCCGATGCCTAGTTCTTCGAGAGTTGAAAAGACTTCTGTTTCAGGTTCGCGCCACCACAAAGAATATTCGCTTTGCAGTGCAACTACCGGCTGAATTGCATGTGCTTTTCTAATACTGCCAGCATCAGCTTCGCTCATTCCAAAATGCTTCACTTTGCCCTCTGCAATTAGCTCCTTCACCGTTCCCGCAACATCTTCAATCGGGACATTCGGGTCTAATCGATGTTGATATAAAATGTCAATAACATCAGTTTGGAGGTATCTTAAAGAGTTCTCAACTACCTTTCGTATTTGTTTCGGACTACTATCAAACTCCTGATGTTCACCTTTCTTGAATCCAAACTTTGTAGCAATTACCACTTTGTCTCTATTTGACTTTAAGGCTTTACCCAATAGTTGCTCATTCTCTCCCCAACCATAAGCCTCAGCAGTATCGAAAAAAGTAACACCCAAATCAACAGCCTTCTGAATTAGCTTTACCGCATCAGATTCATTAGTAGGCGGACCATAAAATGATGTCAAACCCATACATCCCAATCCAAGAGCAGAAACTTCCAATCCAGAATTCCCCAGTTTTCTTGTTTTCATTGTATTCTCATTTTGATTATTACAATGCAAATTTCTGAATATCAAACCTCATAAAAGTATCCATTTTAAGGAATACTGTATCCAAAATTGATAAGCTTAGGTTTGGAGTTGATTATTGTAAATCGGCAATGTCTATTCCATAGCGTTAGCGTTAGCGATAGCCTAAAACAGAAAACCCTTGCTAACATTGCTGTCAACAAGGGCTTCACTTAAGTTGGCGACTACCTACTCTCCCACAATAAATGCAGTACCATCGGCGCTAGCGGGCTTAACTTCTCTGTTCGGAATGGGAAGAGGTGGAACCCCGCCGCAATAATCACCTAATATTTTTCATGGCATAAAACCTAAAGCTATCGCTTAAAGCACTTGCAAAGCAAGCTGCCAACACTTAAATATCATTACATATTGGGAAAATTAAAACCATAATATTTCAAACGTTAAACTCATCTGAAACCTTAAAAACATAAGTTAAAAGTCTTCGGGTAATTAGTACTGCTCGGCTCAATATGTTACCATAATTACACCTGCAGCCTATCAACGTCGTAGTCTCCAACGACCCTTAAAGGAAATCTCATCTTGAGGGAGGCTTCGTGCTTAGATGCTT
>JBKEAC010000159.1:0-33101 GCA_047971925.1 Mangrovibacterium sp. | reverse complement strand
GGACTCCTATATGGTGAAAACTGAATTCAGTTTTTGTAATACAGGACTCCTATATGGTGAAAACTGAATTCAGTTTTTGTAATACAGGACTCCTATATGGTGAAAACTGAATTCAGTTTTTACAATAAAGGACTGCCTAATGGTTAAAACTGAATTCAGTTTTTGTAATATATATGACGCATATCATGCATCGCTACGAATGTTTTTTGTAATAAAAGTGAGGTATGTTATGCGTCGCTACGGTTTGCAAATGTTTCGATTTACTTACCGTTAGGTGGGTGAGGGATTGAAGTGGAAATCCTTTTGCGGAGGAACGAAGCAAAAGATTGGAACGGAAAGCCCGACGGCAGGGCGATGGGATGTGGTGGGGAGGAATGCCGGCACCCCCAAATAGAAAGCAAAACAAGAACGAAAAATGAAAAAATGGGGCTGAAATGTAGAATTTAAATTCAGTGGGAAAAGGGAGTTATTGTATGTAATAACTCGAGAGATTGTTGCATGAAGGGAGTTATTGCATGTAGAAACCCCACAAAGTAAAGTAAAGTAAAGTAAAGTAAAGTAAAACACAAAAAACAAGAAAAAAGGTGCGTTTTTGGTTGATGATTGACGAGTGTGATTTTTTTAAAAAAAAAACGTCTTGAAAATAGAAATGACAGAAATTGGCAATTTAACTTGCGTGATTTGCAAAACGAAAAAGGAGAAAAATGATGCGATTTTTAGAAAAGGAGAAAATGGGTGCGGCGAAATGTTTTGGATTTGAATTTGGGCTTTTTGGGAGCAAGTTGATTGCGAATTGGGTTTTCGGATTTGCGCACCTTTCGGCTTGGAGGTGTTTGCATGGGGAGAGGACGTTGCGGACTGTATTTTGCGCGCCGATTTTCATTTGGAGAAGGGACCAGGAGGGAGGGAAAATGTTAAGGCACTGTGCAGAAACCTGAGTTTCAACACAGTACCTGTAAGAAAATTTGCTACACAAAGAGCGATGCCAAGAACAAAGCGGCAAGGATGTACATTAAGACGGTGAGTTGCTTGTGTTGACCTGAAAATAGTTTCAAGACCACAAAGCTCAACATGCCAAACACGATACCTTCGGCAATGGAATAGCACAATGGCATCATTAAGATGGTGAAAAACGCTGGAATTAATTCCGTGTAATCGTCGAGTTCTAAGTTTTTAATTGGGGTCATCATCATAGCACCAACCAAAATTAAGGCGGAGGCAGTGGCTGCGGCAGGAACCATGAGGAAAATTGGAGCTAGGAAGAGAGCCAAGAAGAACATGAGGGCCGTTGTTAACGATGTTAAACCAGTTCTTCCCCCCTCGCCTACACCGGCTGCACTTTCCACGAATGTTGTTACGGTTGATGTTCCCAAGAGCGCACCCACAGTTGTTCCAACGGCATCGGCAAAAAGGGCTTTCTTAACATTAGGCACTCGCCCCTCTTCATCGAGCATGTTTGCTTTAGAACAAACACCGATGAGCGTGCCGATGGTGTCGAACATATCGACAAAGAGGAAGGTAAACACCACAACTGCCATGTCGGTTGTGAAGATATCGGTCCACTCAAAATGATTGATTAGAGGCGACAAAGATGGCGGTGTTAAATCGAATGAGTTTGGCAGGTGAGTTACTCCAAAAGGAATGCCAATGAGAGTTCCGGCAAAGATGGCAATTAGCAGAGCGCCACGAACACGAAGTGCCAAGAGGGTTCCACCAATAACTACCGAAATTAGGGCTACCCAAGCGGCATGATTATCGGCTATATTGCCAATTGTGACAAAGGTGGCATCGTTTGCCACAACCACACCGGCATTCTTCAGACCAATGAACGCGATAAACAGTCCGATACCTACCGAGATGGAGTGTTTAATGTTTTTTGGAATGGCATTCACAATCATTTCGCGAATGTTGAATGCGGTTAGTAGAATGAAAATTATACCTTCAATGAAAACGGCTGTAAGAGCAAATTGCCATGAATGCCCCATTGTTAGACAAACGGAATAGGCAAAGAATGCATTTAATCCCATTCCTGGTGCTAATGCGAAAGGCAATTTTGCAAAAAGAGCCATCACTAAAGTTGCAATAACGGCAGATAGAGCTGTTGCAGTAAAAACGGCACCTCGGTCCATTCCAGCAACGGAAAGGATTTCGGGGTTTACCGAAAGAATGTAGGCCATTGTTAAGAATGTGGTTATTCCGGCAATGACTTCCGTTCGGATATTTGTGTTATTTTCTTTTAACTGGAAAAATTTTTCTAAATTCATCTGATCAATTTTGAATTGTCAATAATTAGTGTGCGATTGATGTTAATGCACTAGAAAGCATATTTCAATGCGAGCGTTGGATTGCACATGAAACCTTTATTTCCTGAGAAATTTGAGCTCATTTCAATTTCGGTTCCGGCAGAAAAACCTTTCATGCAATTTTGGAAGTTATACCACAACTGAGGTTCAGTCAGCCACACATATTGTGTTTTTCCGTTAGCAAAAGCGTTGTCTTCTTTCCAGAAATCCATGAATCCATTAAAAGATAGTTTTCCATCGCACCAAGAAGTATTCCATACTGCTGTAATTTGAAATGAGGCGTCGTTTTTGTCTTGAATGGTTTTAAAAAGAGCTTGAAGTGTGAAGACTTTATTAAAATTATCGAATGCCCATGTTTTTTCTAAACCGCCTAGGAATGCCGAGTTAATAGGTAGTCCTAATCCACCATCTACACGAAAAAATCCACCATCATATTCCACATGAGCAGCCAATGTTGAACCTTGTTTCAAGTTGAAAGCGCGTGCTATTTCCCAGTAGGCGTTTGTTACACCTTTCATGTTGCCTTCATTGTAGTTCATATCGACAAAAAAGAAGGTACTTCCGAGCTTGTCGGGGCGGAACATTTCCACAGTCGTTGTAATGCATTGGCGATTTTCACCAAAGTCATAGTGTGTTTGAATGTTTTGTGCAAAAACGCTTGTTGATAACGCCACAATGGCGAAAAGTAAAAAGATCTTCTTCATCACTTGTATCATTAATTTGTTAATATAAAAAAATTTAAGCTGCGAAAATAATGAAATAATGTGAAATAGCCTAATTGAATGCTACTTAAAAAACGAGATAATCTGCAAACGTGTTTAAGGGAACGTCCATTCCTATATCAGTTGATTGTTGACTATATATCGACCAGGCTTCTGAAAACTAGAAAGGGCAAATCGGGTGTACAGTCTCTTCAGATGGTATTTAGTCATTCCTTAAAAAGTATAATTCAGCGAGATTTATTCAGCTCTATGTTGAATATAGTGGAGGATTTGGCTATTTTAATCCCACAAAGAAAGCCTCAAAGAGATATTCTGATTTCAATAAAAAAAGCTCAGCAGTTGGCTGAGCTATTTTTATTGAATATCATTGGTTGTGGAATAATTATTTATACAATTCCTCCATCTCTTCCAGAGTTTTTCCTTTTGTTTCGGGCACCATTTTCCACACGAATATGAACGAAATGAAGCTCATCAATCCATAGAACATGTAGGTTCCACCAGTGCTTATTTCCGCCATTGCGGGGAAGGTAGAAGAAATGAGGAAGTTGGCGGCCCATTGAGCTGCCACGGCAATCGCCACAGCTTTTCCTCGAATGGCATTGGGGAACAGTTCAGAAACTAACACCCAACACACGGGACCCCACGACATCATGAATGAAGCGGTGTAGATAATCATGAACACCAAAGTGCCCATGCCAATGACATTCATAAACGACAAAGTTCCGATGGCAAACATTCCGATAGCCATGCCGATGCTACCAATCATGAGCAGAGGTTTTCGTCCGAATTTATCGACAGTAAGAATCGCTACCACGGTGAAAACAACATTCACCAATCCCATTACAATAGTTTGAAGCATTGATGAATCTTTAGCTGCTCCCATGCTCTCGAAAATGCGCGGAGCATAGTAAAGTGCCACATTTATTCCCACAAATTGCTGAAAAATGCACGCCAGAACACCAATGATAATAACTTTCTTGCCATAGGCGAAAAGTTTCACATCGCCACTCATTTTTCTTGCCGAGGCTTTTATATCGTTGAAAATGCTCTCTGCGTGTTCTGCACCATTGATTTTTGCTAGGACAGCTTTGGCTTCATCATCTTTATTAATCAATGCCAAATAGCGAGGCGAACGAGGAACTAAGAATAGCAAAATGGCAAACAATCCGGCGGGAATGGCTTCCGATAAAAACATTCTTCGCCAACCGATTTCATTTATCCACTCAATGGGCTGCCCGCTAGCAATTCCCCAGTTCACGAAGTAAACCACAAGCATTCCGAAGATAATTGCAAATTGGTTGAACGACACCAAACGACCTCGTATTTGAGCTGGAGAAATCTCGCCAATATACATCGGACAAACAGCCGATGCTAAGCCCACGCCAATACCTCCAATCACTCGATAGAAGTTGAACATATATAATAGTCCCATGGTTGGAACTCCTTTATCAAAGAATAAAAATTCGGGAAATGCCGAGCCTAATGCCGAGACAAAAAACAAGACTGCTGCAATCATGAGCGAATATTTTCTACCGAATCGTGAAGAGCAAATGCCCGAAATTGCACCGCCAATGATGCACCCAATGAGAGCACTCGAAGTGGTGATGCCATGCACAAAAGAACTTAATCCTAAAGGTTCAATTAAAAAAGCTTGAACGGATTTCTCCGCTCCTGAAATCACCGCTGTGTCGTATCCGAACAGCAATCCCCCGATGGTAGCCACCAGAGTGATTCCGAAAATGTATAGTTTATTGTATTGGTTCACTTATCTAGTTGTTGGTTAATAGTTGTTGGTTAATAGTTGTTAGCGACCTGTTTTCAAGGTCAACTAACAACTAATAACTAAGCACTAAGCACTAATTAAATATACATATTAATCAGTTGCTCTAATTTCTCTTGTTTTCCACTAATTTGTGCTGGTTCGCCAGCTTCTTTAGCGTAAGCATAGATATCTTCGAGTTTCAATTTTCCAGCTGCAAACTCGGCTCCTTTACCAGCATTGAATGAGGCATAGCGAGCATCGCGAAGAGCAAGATAATCGGAGTTAGCACGAATTTGATCGGCAATAATCAAACCACGAGCGAAAGTATCCATACCGCTCACGTGGGCGATGAAGATATCTTCCAAGTCGGTTGAATTACGACGCACTTTCGCATCGAAGTTCACCCCACCATCTTTCAAACCACCAGCAGCCAAGTATTCCAACATAGCTTCCACAGTTTCATTGATGTTAGTTGGGAACTCATCAGTGTCCCATCCGTTTTGAGCATCACCTTTGTTGGCGTCAATAGAACCCAACATGCCTGCATCGCCAGCCATGCGGATTTCATGAGCAAAAGTATGACCAGCTAAAGTAGCATGGTTCCACTCGATGTTGATTTTGAAGTCGTCTTGTAAGTTATATTTATTCAAGAATCCAAGGATGGTTTGCACATCATAGTCATATTGATGTTTAGTAGGCTCCATTGGTTTAGGCTCAACGAAGAATGTACCTTTGAAACCATTTTTGCGACCATAGTCACGAGCCATAGTCATGAATTGTGCCATGTGCTCCAATTCGTCTTTGGTTTTAGTGTTCAAAAGACTCATGTATCCTTCACGTCCACCCCAGAAAGTATAGCCAGTACCTCCCAAAGCGATTGTAGCATCGATAGCGTTTTTCACTTGCACACCTGCATGCGATAATACATTGAAATCAGGATTAGTTGACGCACCGTTCATGTAGCGCTCATGGCTGAACACGTTGGCAGTACCCCAAAGGAGTTTCACACCAGTAGCTTCCTGACGAGCTTTAGCTTCAGGAATCATTGCTTCTAAACCTTTCTCGATTTCCCACACCGAACCGTTGCCCACCACATCAATATCGTGGAAGCAATAGAAAGGAGCACCAATCTTAGTGATAAATTCGAAAGCAGCATCCATTTTTTGTTTCGCAACATCTAGGCGGTCTTTACCCACAAGCCAAGGCAAGTTTTGCGTGCCACCACCGAAAGGGTCGCCACCTTGATCGCAGAAAGTGTGCCAATAAGCAATGGCGTAGCGCAAATGCTCTTTCAATGTTTTTCCCGCCACAATGCGATTTTCATCATACCATTTAAATGCCAATGGATTTTTTGATGCTGGTCCTTCATATTGGATTTTACCAATAGTAGGAAAATACTCTTTGTTTCCTTTAAAAACTGTCATGATTATTTTTATTTTAAGTTGTTATTTAATTGTGATTTCCAATTTTCATAAGCATCAAGATATGCTTGTTTGTTTTTTAAATCAGGCTCCGTAATATCCACTTGTTTCAATCCTTCAAAGGCTTCTTTTTCTGAAGCATAATAGTTGGTTCCCAATGCAGCTCCTCGTGCAGCCCCAACAGCTCCGTCGGTGTTGAATAGTTCGATGGTTGTTTCTGAAACTCCGGCAAGAGTTTCGCGGAAAATAGGACTTAAAAACATGTTCGCTTTACCGGCTCTGATGACTTTTGCAGCAATTCCTATTTCCTGCATGATTTCCATGCCATATTTGAACGAGAAAACAATGCCTTCTTGCACGGCACGACACATGTGGGCTGTGCTGTGTTGATTGAAATCAATGCCAGCCATGTGTGCGTTTATTTTTCTGTTGCCAAGAACTCGCTCTGCCCCATTTCCAAAAGGAAGAACTGATAAGCCTGCAGAACCAATGGGGGCTTGCGATGCCAATTCATTCATTTGCTCATAACTCACACTTCCATTAAGAAGCTGATTGCGCAGCCATGAGTTCTGAATGCCAGTCCCGTTAATGCAAAGCAGCACGCCTAAGCGATTGATTTCTTTTGTGTGATTAACGTGAGCAAATGTGTTTACTCTCGATTGGGGGTCATATTTCACTTCTTCACTCACACCATAAACTACTCCCGATGTTCCGGCAGTAGTTGCAATTTCTCCTGGTTGGAGCACATTGAGCGAAAGCGCATTGTTTGGTTGATCGCCTGCTCGGTAGCTGATTTTAATAGCTGAGTGTAGGTTTAATTCTTTAGCTACCTCGGGAGAAAGAGTCGATTGAACTGTAAAAGTATCGACAATTTCGGGCAAGATGCTTTCATTAAAACCATAGTAATCGATTAAAAATTTAGCAGGAGCATTTTCTTTGAAATTCCAAAGCATACCTTCTGAAAGGTTTCCGATGGTTGTTTTAATTTCGCCACTCAAACGCATGGCAATGTAATCGCCTGGAAGCATGATTTTATCAATCTTAGCGAAAAGCTCTGGTTCGTTATCTTTAACCCATTTAAGTTTTGATGCGGTGAAGTTTCCTGGAGAGTTCAGCAGGTTGCTCAAACATTTTTCAGCTCCTAAATCATGGAATGCTTTTTCGCCAATGGTTGTTGCTCTACTATCGCACCAAATAATTGAAGGTCGAAGCACTTGCTGCTTTTTATCCACACACACTAATCCATGCATTTGATAAGAAATACCTATGGCTTCAATCTTGGCTTGGTCAATTTTTGCTTCATTGAGCACTTCTGCTAAAGCTACTTTGAGTGCTTGCCACCATTGTTCGGGGTCTTGTTCTGCCCAACCCGATTGGTGAGCAATCATTTTCATCTCCTGCTTAGGATGGAATGCAGAAGCCAAGCAATTGCCTGTTTCACCTTCCACTAATGCCACTTTCACCGATGAACTACCTATGTCAAATCCTAAAAAATACATCTATTTTAATTTTTACTATTCTGTTGTGTTCCGCAAATGTACGTAACTTTTGATTAACGCAAAATTTTTCGACTGTTTTTTCACAATGCAACAAACAAAAAAGCCCTTTCAACTACCTTGAAAGAATTGAAAAGGCTTTCTTGTTTGCCATCTCGTTAATCAGCTGATAAAACATTTGAATCTTTCGCCCCGTTTGCGTATTTGAGTTTTAATAACGGCTTTATCTCAAGCTGTGTGTAAAACTTTTTCTTTAAAAAAACATCCATGCAAAGTGCGTATATGTAAATTGTCGGTCGTCTTAGGGTAAAGAAATTGTGAATTCATGAGATATGTAGAAGATGAAATTATCGGTCGATTAATCAATGGAAGTTTATCGGAAGCAGATGAGCAAGTATTAGATGAATGGGTGTCTGAATCGGAAGAACAGAGGTTAACATATAGCGCGTTGAAAAAGCTTGCACATGACTGTAATTGTTTGCAATCTATGAAGTCGATAGATGGGCAAAAGGCATTAGCGCAAGTTAAAACGAGAATTTCAATGCACACCAAAACAAAGCCCTTGAAGATTGTTTGGCAGCGTGTGGCCGCCATACTTTTTTTTCCTTTGATACTCTTGGCATTCTATCAATATAGTGTGCGAGTTAAAGCTTATAACTCGGTGGTTTGGAATGAAGTTAAAACGCCTCATGGTGTTTGCTCAAAAATAATGCTCCCCGATAGCACAATTGTAGAAATTAATGGAAAAAGCACGCTGAAGTATCCTTCCGTTTTTGTGGGGAATACAAGAAATGTAGAACTTAGTGGAGAAGCATATTTTCAGGTGAAGACTAATCCCGATCAGCCATTCTTAGTGAAATGCAATGGGATTTTAATAGAAGCTGTTGGCACAACATTTAATGTGCTTGAACTCAATAAAGATGAGGTTGTGGCATCGTTGGTTGAAGGAAAAGTGAATATCTATGAAGATATACTAAGCGCAAATATATCTACACTAACCCCAGGGCAGAGTCTTCAGTATAATTGTGCTATAAAGAAGACAGTACTGCTCGATCAAACAAACATCGACAAATACACAGCTTGGCGTGAAGGCAAAATGATTTTCCGAAATGATCAGCTTTCTATCGTTTTAAACCAGCTGAGTCGTCGATATAATGTGGCATTTGATGTAGATAAAAGCGTGGATAAGAATCATGCGTTTACTGGGACTTTTAAGGATAAAGAATTATATCAGATTCTAAGTTATATTGAGCTGACCACTCCAATTAGATTTGAAGAAAAACTACATTTTCCCGACAGAGAAACGGTCATAAGTGTACTGAGTAAATGTGAGAATTAGAAACCTTAACAAGTTTCAATGCGATAAACAATTATAATTTATGATTTATGGAAAAGAAAGAACGATTAGTCTCAAAACATGTTGGTAATACATGGCGAAAAGAACTTCAAATTGTGAAACTAACGCTATTACTGATGCTTTTTACAGGGTTCGACGTTTTTGCAATACGTGCATTTGCCCAAAACGAAAAGGTAACAATACGAGAGGTTGAAACTTCAGTTAGAGATGTGCTTAAAGAAATTGAAAATCAAAGTCCGTACACATTTTTTTTCAATGAACGCCTTTTAAATGTTGATCGTAGAGTGTCAGTGAATCTTGATGGAGCGACAATTCAGCAGGTATTAGATCAGGTTTTTGCAGGTAGAGGTGTGAGTTATCGGTTTGAGGGTGAGAATGTGATTTTATCAAATCAGTTTGATGCAAATCAAGAGCAATCACAACGAAAAACTATTTCTGGTACGGTGAAAGACAAAAAAGGTGTGCCTATACCAGGCGTTACTGTCATGGTGAAAGGAACAACAATTGGTGCGATTACTGACTCTGATGGAAAATACTCGTTAACTATTCAAGATGAATCGAAAGCTCTTGTTTTTTCGTTTATCGGGATGGAAACTCAAACGATTGTTATTACAGGAAAAAAAGAAGTAAACATCACCATGCAAGAGAGTGCTATTGGCTTAGACGAAGTGGTGGCTGTGGGCTATGGAGTGGTTAAGAAAAGCAGTGTTACTGGTTCGATTGCGAGCGTGAAAGCTGAAGATTTATCTAAAACAGCCAATGCATCGGTTAGCGGAATGCTATCGGGAAAAGCGGCGGGAATGCAGGTTTCGCAAAGCAGTGCTCAGCCTGGTGGTGGAGTTAACATTGTTATTCGTGGAGCAGGATCCGACAAAGCAGGAAATCAGCCGCTATACGTGATTGATGGTTTCCCCGTTAATAATAGTAACGTTGACCCCTCAGAAGGGGATTATAGTGTTGGAAGTAGAAATCCGCTAAACTCAATTAACCCTAATGACATTGAATCGATAGAAATTTTGAAAGATGCAGCATCGACTGCAATTTATGGGGCTCGTGCTGCAAATGGGGTTATATTGATTACCACAAAAAGAGGAAAGGAAGGACGAACAAATGTCGATTTTTCTTATACTAATTCAGTGCAGCAGATTGATAGATATTATGATATGCTTGATGCAAAAGGATTCATGGAGTATTCGAATATTTTGGGAAAGGAAATGTATTTAATTTCTTCAAACCAATACCCATTTGGACCACTACAACAAGACCTTAGCGGCTATAAACCTGCATATACTCAGCGTGAGATTGCTGAAGCTGGTAGTGGAACGGATTGGTGGGACGAAGTAACAAGAATTGGAAAAGTTAATGATGCTAACCTTTCTATTTCGGGTGGCAATAGTAAAACCAATTTTTTGTTCTCGGTTAACTACTTCAACCAAGAAGGGCTAGTTGTAAATTCTGATTTCTTGCGTTTCTCTTCACGCTTGAATCTTGACCATAAGATTACCGATAAACTAAAAGTGGGTGTTTCTTCAACTGCTTCATACATCGACAATGGCAATGTGCAACTTGGTGAATCGCAATGGCAAGCATCGGGAGTGTTGGTGGCGGCATTGCAAATGAGCCCGTTAATACCCATTTTTGATGAAACAGGCGATTATTCAATTAACCCCAATGATGCAACATTGCCAAACCCCGTTTCTTATAGAGAAATTGATGACAATACGATTCAAAAGCGTTTGCTAGCCAATTCTTACGTGGAATATGAGCCAATTAAAGGCTTGCAATTGCGAACTAGTGTTGGAGTTGACACTAAATCGGGTTTAAGAAATAGCTATCTACCCACAAGCTTCTTATATGGAGCTTCAGTGAACGGAAAAGCAACAAAAGCACTTCAAAACAACATGGACTTGCTGTTCAACATGACAGCAAACTACAACTTCACATTTCATGAAAACCACAATATTAGTGCACTTATTGGATATGAATATCAAGAGTTCCTATACGACGGTTTTAGTGCTGTAGCAAGCAATTTCTATACCGATGCCTTTGGGAATAACAACATGGGTGCTGCTGAAGGTATTCCTACAGTTAAATCAAACCGAAGTGAAAGCATGTTGGCCTCTTATTTCACCCGATTGAATTATAATTTTAAAGAAAAATACATTGCTAGTTTCACTTTGCGTCGCGATGGTTCTTCAAACTTTGGTGAAGGTAATAAATGGGGGTTCTTCCCTTCGCTAGCTGTTGCTTGGCGCTTGAAAGAGGAAAACTTCTTATCATCGACCGACTATTTAAGCAACTTGAAGCTTCGCTTATCATATGGACAAACAGGGAATAGTGGCATTGGTGATAGAGCCTTAGCATATTATGGACCAACCAATTTTCCATTCATGTTTGGCGATGCAATTGCGGTTCCTTCAAACATTATTCAGCTTCCCAATAGCGAGTTGAAGTGGGAAACAACAACCGAGTTCAATGTTGGCTTAGACTATGGATTCTTCCGAGACCGAATTTCGGGTAGCGTGGAATACTACAACAAGGTCGTTAGCGATTTGTTGGCATTTAGAACCTTACCCATTTATAGCGAAATAAGAAGTGTGGCCGACAATATTGGCAAAACACAATTAAGTGGCATTGAACTTGATTTACACACCGTGAATATCGACCGTGAATTTAAATGGAAAACAGATTTGAACTTTGCCACCTATCAAGATAAGTGGAAAGAAAGAAATCCTGATGTCGTGTTAGATCCTTGGCAGGGCGTGAATGACCCGATTCGCTCAAAATATGGATATATCACTGAGGGTGTTGTGCAAGTTGGTCAAGATGTGGCTCACATGGAAAATGAATTGCCTGGCAACTTGATATATAAAGATTTGAATGGCTTTGACAATAATCATCAGTTAACAGGAACTCCCGATGGCAAAATAAACGATGCCGATAAAGTTTTCTTAGGAAGTACCGATCCGGGATTTTCATTTGGAATTGGAAACACGTTCGAATATAAAGGCTTCGACTTGAATATATTCTTCTACGGAATGGGAGATCGTGTGCTACTTAATGCAAATAAAAACAAATTTTTGCTCGATGCGCAACGCCTGCCAACAGGCGATGTGAACATGATGACCGATGTTTCAACCTTATTTCTTTCGAGCAACCCAAGTACAACAACTCCAGGCATTGCCACAAATCCATATCAAGGAAATAGCGACTACCTGCTTGAGGATGCCTCGTTTATTCGCTTGAAGAATATCACTTTGGGCTATTCAATTCCTCGACACATCTTCAACAACCAATTGGGTGTGAGAGTGTATTTTGATGCACAAAACCTATGGTTGGCAACAAAATATTCAGGTATCGACCCTGAATTTGATAGCCTTGGTGCATATCCAAACGCCAAGACATTCTCATTCGGACTAAACGTTAATTTTTAATCGGATAAACAAGAAAAACATATGAAAAGATTTAGTTTAAAAACATTTCATGCGATAATATTCTCTGCCCTATTGTTCCTGTTTTCAGCTTGTGAAGGACAGCTTGAAGTAGAGGCCTATGACAAATTGACTGGAGAAAACTTTCCACGAACAGAACAAGATGCGAAAACACTGGTAACATCGGTTTACTATCAGTTTAGAGCTGGTGAATGGTCGAGATATAACTCAGCAAATGAATCACGATTGGTAACAAGCTTGCTCGGAACCGATGAGTTTACCTGCCATTGGGGTGGCTATTGGGGAAGTCCGTTTAATTTCAATTGGCAACCCGATGAATTCCCTTTTTCTAAAATGTATTATGATTTTATTCCCGCGGTAACAACAGCTACTTCGGCAATAGCTCAATTGCACAAAGTGGGCGATAAGTTAGACCCCTATTTGTTAGAAAGATACATTGCCGAAATCAAAGCGGCAAGAGCTTATTTTATGTATGACCTATATAATTTATATGGCCCCGTTTCTGTTATCACGAAGGAAGAAGATGCTGCGAATATCAATGATTACACCTATCAGCCCCGACCAACTAGCGAGGAAATGGTTAGACTGATTGAGTCGGACTTGAAAGATGCAATGAATATACTTCCCGCGAGCTATTCGGATAGTGAATTTGGGAGAATGACCAAAGGTGCTGCCATGATGGGGCTTGTGAAATTGTATTTGCATGAGAAAGATTGGGAAAATGTGAAGAAATATGCAGAGGAACTGATAGCATTAGGCGTATATTCTTTGCAAGAAAGCTATGAGAGCATTTGGTCGATTGACAATGAGAAAAATGCGGAAATCATTTTTGCATTGGTTTGCCAACCAACACCCGAAGGAGTGGCAAATAATTTTAGAGCTCACGTTTTGCCTTCCGATTGGAAATCACCCAATGGCTATACGGTGGAAGGGTGGAATGGCTATAAAGTGCCGTGGCAATTCTACGACCGTTTTGACCCCGAAGATAAAAGAAGAGAGTTACTTGTGCGCTACTATACCAGCATTATAGACAGAGAAGTTGATGGAAGACAAACCCTTTATGGTGCAATTCCATTGAAATACTCGGAAGACCCAGCAGGAACAGGGGTAAATCAAGGGGTTGACTATGTGGTTTATCGCTATGCTGATGTATTGCTAGCATTGGCAGAGGCTCTCAATGAAATAGATGGACCAACTCAGGCTTCAATTGATTTAATTAATCAAGTTCGAGCACGTGCTTTTGCCCCCGATAAACCAATCGCATTAGCCAACTATCCAGATCGAGAATCTCTCAGAGACCATATTTTAGATGAACGCGGATTTGAACTTTATTTTGAAGGAAATCGTCGCGAAGACTTAATTCGACACGGGAAATTCATTTCCTATGCGAATGATCCAGAAAGAATGGGGGCTGTTCGTCCTAAAAATCCACAACAGAATGCTAAAGATCATCATGTGCTCTATCCAATCCCAAATGAAGCAATTGTGGAAAGCAAAGGCGTGTTGAAACAAAATAAAGGATATTAAACACAATTTACATGCCTGAAAAACAGGCGTTAGTTTATAAACAATTAATTAAATTTACGAAAATGAAAAGATTTCAAAACTTATTTTACGCACTAGCTGTGATGTTGGCAGCTACAGCTTGTGGAAATGACGGAGGGGAAACACCTGAAGTACTCCCTGTTGCAGATTTCACCTTTGTGGTTGAAGAGGGTACCGGAAAGGTAAGCTTCACCAACAGCTCAACCAATGCAACTTCTTATGAGTGGGAATTTGGCGATACAGAGAACTCTGTTTCAAGTGCAGAAAATCCCACATTCACTTATCTTGCTTCGGGCGATTATTCGGTTACATTGACAGCCATTGGCGAAAACAACAAGTTGAATTCAAAAACGCAAACAGTGACAGTTGAAATCATTGTGCCTAAAGTAGAAATTAACATTGCCATTGATGATAACTATGATGAATGGGCAACAATTCCGAGTAGAACAGATGCTACTTTTGAAAAAGGACTGCTTACCGACATCAAAATTGCTGCTACCGATAAAGCAATCTATGTATATATGGAAGGCGATGCTTCTCTATTTCAACAACGAATTAATTTCTTTATTGACCTAGATAACAACGAAACTACCGGAAATAACGCTGCCAAAGGCGACAATGAGGCTATTGGTGTGTTCGACTATACAATGCCTGGCGGAAGATTGGGCTATGATGTAATGCGCCAAGTGGCAGGATTCTTTGTTTGGGGATGGAGAGCTGAGTATCAAAGTGGTAAAGGAATCATCGGTTGGGATTGGACAAAAGATGGAGTTGGAGTAAACTGGACTTCAAAAGTATTTGGCGATGTGGTTAAATTTGAATGGAAAATTGATTTGACATATGCCGGAGCTACTCTTGTTGGCAATGAAGCTTTGAGCATTTCAAAAATTACCGACAAATCAATCTACGCAACCGAGATAGCTGAAGAAGTGAAATTCTTGGTGAGCTTCAGAACAGCTGTAAACAACTGGACCGACAATGTAATGGATATCTGTCCGAGCAACACAGGAGAATCTCTTGTTGTTAAAGTTGGCGAATATCTAGAAGCTGCTGCAGAATAGCCTCTTTTTAATAAACTATTCAGTATCAATTTTTTATTAGATGCTGAATAGTTTTTTTTCAATTTAAAACACCCCTATCCTATCATTAAAATTGAATTTCATGAAAAAACCATACCATCAAATAACATTGTTGTCGCTTCTTCTATTGCTCTGTGCTTGCAACAATAATAGTTCCGAAGAGGAACAAAAACCAGGAAATAACGAGGCCACATTTGTTAAAGAATACGTTCTTGATACCGAAACAAACCTGAAAAATCCATATATGGGTTGGAGTTTGTATTCTGAAGGTGGACAACAAACCGATAAACCCGCAATGTATTGGTATCTTCAAAATCCAGCAGCCCAATATGCAGGAACGCTATATATCAGATGGCGATGGTCGGACCTCGAGCCCGAAGAAGGTCAATATGCATGGGATAACAACGAAGACTTCAAAGGCATGATACAAGGTGCTGTTGATAGAGGGCTCAGAATAGCATTCCGAATTTATGTGAATGGACGAGATAATTTGAAACCAGCCACCCCTCAATTTGTGTTAGACAAAGCGGCAAGCTATATCGTTGCACCAGGACATTTAACTCCATATGCTGATGATGAATTTTTCTTAGAAAAATATACCAATTTCATTGCTGCATTTGGAGCTAAATTTAACGACCCAACATTGGTGGACTATGTAGATAGCTATGGACTTGGATTCTGGGGCGAGGAGCACAATGTAAAATATCAGAATAGCGCAAATGCAAATGCATCGCACAATCGAATTGTGAGAGCATATGCCCATGCGTTCGACAAGGTGATAAACGTCATTAACTATGGTGCAAGAAACACAGCTCAACAAGCGGTGGTGTATGATGAATTGGGATTTTCACCGCGTAGAGATGGTTATGCTAGTACTTACTTTCCTGTGTCGCAGCAAACAGGCATTGTGGCTCATTTCCCTAGCAAAATAATAATTGCAGAAGCATGCTACTGGAAAGATACCCCAATTAGTTCATATGAGAATGGAAAGTGGAGCAGTTGGGCGGTTTATTATAAAGATGTGGTGAGCTTAGCACTAAATACGCACGCAAACTACCTCGACTTAAGAACATATACCGAGTCATCGAGATATTTAGATGTGGCAAAAGATCAGGTGGAGCGGTTTATCGAAAAAGGAGGATATCGAATTTATCCGAAAATTATTACATGCGATTATAAAGATGACAAGTTGAACATTGAGCACACTTGGCTGAATCATGCAAATGGTGTTCTTCCGAATAACAATGTGAGTTTGGGATATAAGTATAAAATTGCATTTGCATTATTTGACACTAACAATAAATTAGTGCAGAAGTGGATTTCCAACCAAGTGGAAGTGAGCCAACTGGTGAATCAAGAAGAAATCACCGGAAATGAAGATATCGACATTTCGGCTGTGCCAGCAGGTAATTATCAGCTTGGAGTGGCAATTATCAATACGAGAGAGAATGACTCAAAAGACATTAAATTGGCGATAAGCAATCCAAACACAATTACTGGAGAATGGGTGCTAGTAGGTGAAATATCAAACAACTAAATAATGTAGAAATCGCAGGCGGAATTAAATCAATGAATTTCAATCTGGCAAATAACAATTGAACTTTAAAAAAAAGATCATTGTTAAATCACCGCTTATATGGCAAAAAAAATGTAGCGACACATGATATGCGTCATATATATATTACAAAAACTAAACTTGGTTTTCACCAATGAGGAGTCCTGTATGATAAAAACTGAATTCAGTTTTTACCATTGGGCAGTCCTTTATTACAAAAACTGAATTCAGTTTTTACCATTGGGCAGTCCTTTATTACAAAAACTGAATTCAGTTTTAACCATTGGGCAGTCCTTTATTGTAAAAACTGAATTCAGTTTTAACCATTGGGCAGTCCTTTATTGTAAAAACTGAACTCAGTTTTTATCATTGGGCAGTCCTTTATTACAAAAACTGAATTCAGTTTTTATCATTGGGCAGTCCTTTATTGTAAAAACTGAATTCAGTTAAGTATTAAATGTTACAATTTAAGCCGAAAAATTGCTAAGATAACTTTTAATTATTCTAAATAACAACGTGTATGTTACAGTTTTTTAATGATTTAGCAAATAAAATGAAAAATAATTCGCCAAAAAGTGTAAAATCTTGCTAGAAAGTATATGTATGTAAATGGATCTATATGAAATATAGTGCGTAATCGAATTTGAGTTTCGCAACGCATGAAATGCGTCGTCAATGAAGCAAAAACCACATTTAAAACGAGATGTAGTTGAGCACATTAATTCATTAAGTACCATTGAAACACGAATATACACAACACATTCTTAATTGAAATGACAAATAATTAATTCCGTTAAGAGGCAAAGGAAGTATTCCATATAAAAAAAATGAATTCGAAAAAAGATAATGAAAATACCACAAGATAATATGACAAAAAGGAGAATAACATATCGTTTCTTTCAGGTTTTGGCTTTTCTAATCATGACAACCGCATGTGGTGGAAACGCGATGTGCAGAAAGAAACAAACGATAAATTTTGAAGCTGACACTTTGATAAACTTCAAAAACCCATATATGGGGTGGACTTTATACAGTGAAAGCAGGAAAAGACACATTGATGGAACAGACTATTGGCAACAACAAGATGAGGCAGCAAGCAAGTATGCAAGTGTGTTTTATCTTCGTTGGAAGTGGGAAGAGGTTGAGCCTGAAGAAGGCAAATATGCTTGGGAAAATGATTCGGTGTTTATCAATTTAATTCAAGGAGCTTTGGATAGGAATTTGCGATTAGCATTTCGCATTTTTACCCACACCGGAACCCCGAAATATGTGCTCGATGGAGCAGAAACCTATGAGCATTGGGGAAAACAAACCCCATTTGCTGATGATGAATTCTTCTTGGAGAAATACACCAAATTTATTGAAGCTTTTGGAAAGAAATTCAACAATCCGGCAATTGTTGACTATGTTGACTGCTACGGCATGGGATGGTGGGGAGAAGGACACAACATTAAATATAAAGACCAAACAAAGAAGGATTATAGTCACGACAAGCTTGTGAAAACCTATGCTAAAGTATTCGACAAGGTGATTAATGTGATTAATTTCGGTGTGCGCAATGCACATCAAGATAGTGTGGTGTATGATGAGTTGTCCTTTTCACCTCGCCGAGATGGATATGCAAGCAAGTGGTTCCCGAAGAAAGATCAAGAGGCATTAGTTAATCACTTCCCGAATAAGCCCATCATTGCAGAAGCGTGCTATTGGGGGAAAAATGATATTAGTTATCACATTGAGAACGAAGATGGAAAGAAGTATTGGGATACTTGGCAGGAATATTATGCCGATGTGGTGGATTTAGCTTTAGCAACGCATGCAAATTACTTAGATATGCGAACAGTTGATGAAACTAAAAGGTACATGGACAATGCGCAACAAGAAGCTCAGAAGTTTCTTACCCATGGAGGCTATCGAATATATCCATCTTCAATCAGTTATTCCACTTGTAAGGAATCAATATTTATAGAGCACACATGGGAGAATAAAGGAGTTGGGGTGTTACCAAACAATAATAGAAACCTGAAAAACAAGTATAAAGTATCGTTTGCTTTATTCGATTCAGACCAAAAGATTGTTGAGCAATGGTATTCCGAAGCCATAGATTTGAGCAAGGTGGTTGGAAAGATGAAAACTTCAGCTTCAGATGAGTTTACTCGAAAGGATTTGGGCAAAAAGAAATATCAATTGGGTGTGGCAATTGTGAATACGAAAGAAAACGATTCGAAAGATATTTCATTAGCGGTTAAAAATGCAGCAAAAATAACGGGAGAATGGATCTTAGTAGGAGAACTATAATGCTGCAATCTTTTATAGCGAAACTTTTTATTGATAATCCTTAGCCCTGTTTGAAAGCTTGTCCAAGTTAAGAGAGTAATTCGAAGAAAAAGATTAAACTGCTTTGGTGCAAGGACAAAAGGGGAAATAGAATGGCTGCACTTTGTTTGTTCTTGAAAAATTACTGAATAAAGAAAGGCCGAAATTCATAGGTTGATCGAAAGATTCGCAAGAGGATAAATTTTAAATCGATTTTGCACTGAATTAAGATTTAATAAATTAAACGTTTAAAAACTTAAACAATTCAAGAAATGAAAAATTCACTCCTTTTTTTACTATTAATTACTGCAATTCTTTGCTATTCATGCATTGAGAGTGAAGCATCTATTAACGAGCAAGAAACTAATGCAACGGATTTTGATCAAGACACAATAAACCACGTGCTAACCAAACCGTATTTGCAAAATGTTTCTACATCGGGAATCACAATAATGTGGGAAACCGATACGGTTGAGTTAGGAACAATTCATTATGGCACTATGGCTACTGAACTAAGCCAGCATGTGGTGTCGGTAGCGATAAAAACAAATGCGAGCACTTATGTACACAAAGCACCTATTGCCGATTTAAAACCAGGAACAAGTTATTATTATCAGCTTAACTCGGGAGGGAAAGAGTATCAAATACAGCATTTCACAACGGCTCCTCAGAGCAAAACAGCGTCATTTGTGGTGGGAATTTGGGGCGATAGCCATTATGCCGAACCTTGGAGTAGAATGGCCGACTTCATGATAAATGAGATGAAAGCTGATTTAGCTTTTAGCACCGGAGATATTTCGAATTCAGGCAATAAACGAGCTGATTTGGCAAGCGTGTTTTTGCCTCATGTGTGCGAGCGCATAGGTGCTCACATTCCATTTTATGCCTCGTTGGGCAATCATGATGTGGGGGACCGATGGGATGGAGGCGACTTAGTGAGGCAATATTTTGATTGCCCTTCAGAAATAAATTCCGACCAAGAAGGCTTTGCTGGCAGTTATCTGATGATGTATGGAAATGTGGCATTTATTAGCATTGATTGGAACAAAATGGAAAATGACGTGCAGCCAAATGCGTGGCTTGAAAATGTGTTGAAAAGCAACAGGGTGCAAGAAGCACGCTATCGTTTCATTTTTATTCATAATGCACCATTCTATGAGCGATGGCAAGAAGCCGAAAAAACCGAAGTTAAAAAAAACTTACCCCTGCTCGCATCAAAATATAAAGTCAATGCGATATTCAGTGGGCACATGCATGGCTATGAAAGAGGATGGCTCGATGGGGTGAATTACATTACACAAGGTGGCGGAAGTTATATGGACATAAATGAATCGGTTGGTCCTCGATTATATGAGCATATCATTATTGGAACAAACAAGGCACAAAATCCTGAAAATTTTAATAACGGACTAGTAAATCACATCCTAACCTTGCATATCGAAAACGAGAAAGCATTGGTAAGACTGCATTATTTCGATAAAAAAGGCGATTATCGGGGAGTAATTGAAACAATTGAAATGAAGACAAATAAAATATCAAAGAAATGAAGAAAATATTCTCAATCATCTTACTTGCATTTCTTGTCGTTTCGTGTGCCGAAAAACAAAAGCAAGAAAAAAGACCAAACATTGTATTTATTTTCAGCGATGACCATGCCTATCAAGCTATCAGTGCTTATGGTGGTATTCTTGAAAAACATGCTCCAACGCCAAATATCGACAAGTTGGCAAACGAAGGAATGAGATTCGACCGCTGTTTGGTTACCAATTCAATTTGTGGTCCGTCGAGAGCAACTATTATTTCAGGAAAATATGGGCACAAAAGTGGTTTCATATCAAATGAAGATGGCATTAAGTTTGATGGTTCTCAACAAACTTTCCCAAAATTACTACAAGCTTGCGGATACCAAACAGCAATTATCGGTAAGTGGCACTTAGGTTCCAACCCCACAGGGTTTGATTGGTGGGAAATTCTGCCAGATCAAGGCGATTACTATAATCCCGATTTTATCACCAACGATGGTAAACACAAGGAAAAAGGCTATGTAACGGAAATTATTACACAGAAAGCCAAAGCATGGCTGGCAGAAGCCAAAACGAATGCTAAGCCATTCATGTTGATGGTGCAACACAAAGCCCCTCACCGAAATTGGCAACCTGGTCCAAATGAGTTGAAACAATATAAGGATGTTGTTTTCCCAGAACCAAGCAATCTATTTGATGATTACAGCAACAGAGGACGAGCAGCTAAGGAACAAGATATGTCGCTCGACAAAACCATGCGCATGGCGGAAGACATGAAAATCTATGGAGAAAACAGAGATGCTTCGATGACACGCATGGATGAACAACAAATGGCTGCATGGAATGAAGTATATGACCCAATTATTGCCGATTTTAAAGCGAAAAATCCACAAGGCAAAGAGCTTATCAGCTGGAAGTATCAACGTTACTTGCAAGACTATCTAGCTTGCATTGCAGGGGTAGATAAGAGCGTGGGTGAAATTCAAGATTTCTTGACAAAAGAGGGGCTTGATGATAACACAGTTGTAATTTATTCTTCTGACCAAGGGTTCTATCTTGGCGAACATGGTTGGTTCGACAAACGTTTCATGTATGAAGAATCATTGAAAACACCGCTTCTTGTGAAATGGAATGGTGTTACAAAACCTCATTCGGTTGATGCTAATTTGGTGTCGAACCTCGATTTTGCTCCAACTTTCTTGGAAATGGCTGGCGCCGAAATTCCTGAAGACCTTCAAGGGAGAAGTCTTGTTCCGCTATTGAAAGGTGAAAAACCTGCTGATTGGAGAACCGGGCACTACTACCACTACTATGAGTATCCGAGTTGGCACCTTGTGAAACGCCACTATGGCATTGCAACAAGTCGATACAAGCTGATTCATTTCTATTACGACATCGACCAATGGGAATTATATGACCTAGAGAATGATCCTAACGAAATGAACAATGTTTATAATGATGCAGCCTATGCTGATGTAAGAAAAAAACTACACATCGAGTTAAATAAATTACGTGAGCAATATGAAGACACCGATGAACTTACACGGCAATATTTAAAGAAGACCTTAGAGTCTCTTCGATACATGAAATAAACCCAAAATCAATAATAGACATATGAAACATTATTTAGTTTTACTGTTATGTATTACCCTGTTTGCAGGCTGTGATACGACAATTATAAAAGGTGCGGCTGAATTGAATATAGTACCAAAGCCCCAAGAAATACTAACTATAGGAGATAAAATCATAGCTGATCGAAAATTTGAGCTAAAATCAGACGATAGTAAGCTACAAGAAACAGTTGCGTATTTTGAACCATTTATAGCAGATTGGAATTCAAAAATTAGTGCGTCGAGAACAATGCCCATCAAGCTTAAATTAGCATCAGAGGGGAATGAATCGGACGGATATAATTTAAGAATTTCGCGAAAAGAAATTGTTATAACTGGAATTTCGGTGGCAGGCTGCTTTTATGGTATTCAAAGTTTAAGGCAGTTAATTGTAGAGGAAAATGGTGAGCTTGTAATAAATGAAGGAGAAATTAATGATTATCCGAACTTCGCATGGCGCTCGTATATGTTAGATGAGGCGCGATATTTCTTTGGAAAAGAGTTTGTGAAGAAACAGATAGATGAGCTAGCAGCGTTAAAGATGAACAAATTTCATTGGCATTTAACCGATGATGCTGGGTGGCGAATTGAAATTAAGAAATATCCAAGATTAACGGAAGTTGCTTCAATCAGGAATAACACACAAGTTGGAGGGTATGATAGCGATAAACTATCGGGAGAATCTCACCATGGATTCTACACGCAAGAGGACATCAAAGAAATTGTGGCCTATGCACAACAAAGAAATATTCAGGTGATACCCGAGATAGAAATGCCGGGACATGCTAGTGCGGCGATATCGGCATATCCGTGGTTGGGAATCATTGGGGAATTGAAGGAAGTGCCATATCGATTTGGAAAGCTTGAGGATAGTTACAATGTTGCAAATCGGGAAGTAGTGCAATTTCTGAAAGATGTGTTAGATGAAGTTTGTGCATTATTTCCATCGGAAGTGATTCATATCGGGGGCGATGAAGTGCTATTTGGAACATGGAGCAAGTCGAAAGAAATGCAAGCCTATATGAAAAAGCACAAGCTGAATAGCCCTGCCGATGCACAAATTAAATTCACAAATGAGATATCAAATTACTTGGAATCAAAAGGAAAGCGAATGATGGGCTGGAATGAAATATTAGGTAAAAACGTGCATAACTTTGATAACACCGAGGATTATAAAGATGTGGCAACTGAGCTTTCAAAGAAAAGTGTTATTCATTTTTGGAGAGGTGAAGTTGAAATGATAACTGATGCCGCTCGAAAAGGCTATCAGATTGTGAATTCTTTACACACGCACACTTATTTAGATTATGAGTATGAAACCACTCCGCTTCAAAAGGTGTACAGTTTTTCGCTAATACCCGAGGGCTTAGAAAAACAGTATGAAAAGAATATCATCGGAGTGGGTACGCAAATGTGGAATGAATGGAATCCAAGCTATAAGGAGGTGGAATATAAAACCTTTCCTAGAATTGCAGCCGTAGCCGAAGTGGCATGGTCAGGGGCTGGAGATTACGATAGTTTTTTGAGTCGCTTAAAGATATATAGCAGCAACTGGACGAAACGAGGTGTAAATTTTCCGATCGAAGAAATGAAGTGAAAAACGAGTGATTTAACACACTGAATAAAGGAAGATGACAAGAATAGGAATTTTAGGCGCGCTGATAATAGGTATCAGCTCGATCGTATCGGCACAGCCCGATTGGGAAAATGAGAAGATATTTGCGATAAATAAAGAAGAGCCTCATGCAACATTTTACACCTATAGCACCGAACAAGAAGCCTTGAAAGATGACTTTGCAGAATCGGAATACTACATATCTTTGAATGGCGATTGGAAATTTAATTGGGTGAAAAGTCCAAGCGATCGTCCAATAGAATTTTATAAAGACAACTACGATGTTTCTAATTGGAAAACAATCAAAGTTCCATCTAATTGGGAGATTAATGGCTATGGAATACCAATATATATAAATACACATTATGAGTTTGAACCAAAAAATCCGATACCTCCACTTGTTCCCGATGATTGGAATCCGGTAGGTTCGTATAAACATTCGTTTTATCTGCCAGAAGATTGGGATGGTCGTCAGATATTTATTCATTTTGGCGCAGTAAAGTCGGCCATGTATTTATGGATAAATGGTGAAAAGGTGGGTTATTCGCAGGGATCAAAAACGCCAGCCGAGTTCGATATTACCTCTTTTTTGAAAAAAGGTAAAAACAACTTAGCACTTGAAGTTTATCGCTTTAGCGATGGTTCTTATTTAGAGTGTCAAGATTTTTGGAGGCTTAGTGGAATAGAACGAGATGTTTACTTACACGCTACCCCAAAGGCAAGAATTCGAGATTTCTTCTTCAAACCAAATCTAAATGAAAGTCTCAATTCGGCAAAACCAACCATTGAAATAGATTTCAGAAATCATGCTGAGAGGAATAGGCTTTACACGATAAAGGCTAAATTGTGCGATGAGAAGACAATCGTGTGGGAAGATCGTCAGGAGCTTAAATTACAAGCAGGTGATAGTCGGCTTGTTATAGATGGAAGAATTGATGAACCCAAATTATGGAGTGCGGAAAATCCTAATATCTATAAATTAGCACTCATCCTTGAAGATAACAAGGGAAATGTCATTCAAGCCACATCGACCACAGTGGGGTTTAGAAAAGTTGAGCTTAAAGATGGTCAATTATTAGTTAATAATAAGGCTATTTTGATTAAAGGGGTAAATAGGCATGAACATGATGAATTTACGGGGCATGTGGTTTCCAAAGAATCGATGATGGAAGACATTCGACTAATGAAGCAGAATAATATTAATGCAGTGAGAACATGTCATTATCCGAACGACCCTATTTTTTACGAGTTATGCAACAGATATGGGTTATATGTTGTTGATGAGGCTAACATTGAATCGCATGGAATGGGATATGGTGATAAAACTTTAGCTAAGGTTGATTCATGGAAAGATGCGCATTTAGACCGGATGAAAAGAATGGTAGAGCGAGATAAAAATCATCCTTCGGTGATTATATGGTCATTGGGGAATGAGGCTGGAGATGGTTCAAACTTCAAGGCATTATATGACTGGACAAAAGCAAGAGATAATAGCCGCCTTGCTCAATATGAGAGAGCTGCAGAAGCAGGAACAAGCCATACGGATATCCATTGTCCGATGTATAAAGATATTGCAGATATGATTAATTATGCATCTCGAGAAAAACAATCAAAACCATACATTCAGTGTGAATATGCTCATGCCATGGGGAATAGTTTAGGTGGCTTTCAAGATTATTGGAATGCGATAGAAAAGTACAACTATTTGCAAGGAGGATTCATTTGGGATTGGGTAGATCAAGGAATTGCTACTTATACCGAAGATGGACAAAAATACTGGGCATTTGGTGGGGACTTAGGCTCTGAAAACATTCAACACAATCAGAATTTCTGCATGAATGGTTTGGTAAATGCCGATAGAACTCCTCACCCAACATTAGTTGAAGTTAAGAAGGTGCAACAATTCGTAAAAATAAAGGCTGCTAACGCAAATTTTACGGCGGTAGATGTTACGAATATGTATGACTTTATAACGCTAGACAATTATAAAATAAACTGGACTCTTAAAGCCGAGGACAAGATTCTAAAAACCGGAAGTTTTTATCCTAGAAATTTACAGCCAGGAGAAACTAAACAGTATCCATTAGACATATCGACTGTCATTCGACCCGAAGGAAAGGAGTGTTTTTTGAACTTCTCAGGAATTACAATACATTCCGATGAATTGATTCCGGCTAACTTTGAGCTAGCAAGCGAGCAAATTGCCATTCCAACAAAGCAAACCAAAATGCAGCCCAAAGCTAATCATACAAATGAGAAGGTAAGTTATACTCAAGAATCAACATCGGAAGAGGATTTTATTAAGGTGTCATGCAAGAATGCAGTGATGACGTTTGACATGAAAAGTGGTAGAATCGTTTCGATGAAGATTGCTAACAAAGAGCTTGTAAATAATCAAGAAGGCTTGATGATGAACTTTTGGAAGGCTCCAAATGATAATGATTTAGGCTACAACATGAACAACATGTGTGCCGCGTGGAGAACAGCCATGGAAGATGTGCAATTAGAAAAAGCTTCAGTAGAAAATACGCCACAAGGAGATCTTGCACTGACATTTATCTATTATCTTGCAAATATCGAAAGTCGACTTACTACGAAATATATTGTTGAGCATTCGGGGAAAATAACGATAAACAATAGTTTAAAACTAGGGAGCTTAGAACTCGCACAAATGCCCCGAATTGGAATGATGATGCAAATGCCCGAAGAATTTGAAAACATTGCTTGGTTTGGTCGGGGACCTGGTGAAAATTATCCTGATCGAAAAGCAGCTTCATTTGTTGATGTGTATAAAAGCACCGTTACAAGTCAGTTTGTTTCCTACGAGAGCCCTCAAGATAACGGATACAAAACAGATGCCCGATGGTTGGAAGTAACAAATGATGATGGAGTAGGATTGAAATTCTCAATGTCGTCATTATTTGGTTTTTCAACATTGCATTTCACGCCTGAAGATTTAACGCAAGAACGTAGAGGATCAATGCATCAGGTGCAACTGAAACCAAGAAAGGCTAGCGTGTTGAATCTTGATTATAAAATTATGGGTGTGGGAGGAATTGACTCTTGGGGCGCTCAGCCGTTTGAAAAATACCTAATAAAAGCAGCAGATTTTAGTTATTCATTAATCATAGAACCCATCGCGAAATAAAGGATGAGTAGTGTCGTGTTTAGACCTTAATTCTCTTCTAAAAAAAAACGGGAATTAGCAAGTTTGCTGATTCCCGTTTTCTGCTAGTATCATTTTGTTTTGCAGATTAAACCAATTTATTGCGCTCTAGAAGAAATGCTGTAAAAAAGCTGCACAAGCAAACACTATAGCAAAACAAGCACAATGTAGATTGGCATAACGTCTTTGAGTTCTTCTCGAAGCAAGCGAATGGCCTTGCCAATATGTCCCTCGATAGTTCTAACCGAAAGCCCCTCTAATTCTGCAATCTCATTTGGTTTAAGCCCCTCTAGGCGATTCATGATAAAAATCTTTTGGCATTTAGGTGGTAGCTTTTTAAGAGCGTCATCAATTTGCCTTCGCAAATCATCCTCCGTGAGAAAGTCATCCTTATCATCCATGCTCTCTTCAAAGGAAAGCTGTTCTTTCAAATTGCGTTCCACTTTCTCGTGGCGAAAATAATCAAAGCATCGATTTTTTATTGAAGTAAACAGGTAACTTTTGAGTGAACCCGTGATGGTGATCGCTTTTCGATTAAGCCACAGTTTTAGAAAGAAGTCTTGCACCAAATCTTCTGCCACATCTTTGTTCACTCCTTTATTTACGGCGTAAGTTACCAAACCAGAATAGTAATGCAAAAATATAAGATCATAAATCTTAACATTCCCCTCTTCAAGACCCTCAATAAGAATTTTATCTTTTATGGTTGCTTGCATATGATGAACTTGTTTTGAATATTATCTGCGAAATAATTACTTTTGAACACAAAGGTTATAAAAATTTGCTATTTTATGCCTATAAACATACAGTTAATTTTCAGAAGAAAACTCTTTTTTTGTTATAACATAGCTTCAGAAAAGAGTGCTTCGCGCTGATATTTCTCATTTATTACTAAACGTGGTTCGGGTTTGGGAAAGGATTGATAAGTTCTCTCCCACTTGCCAGTCGCACTAGCTCATTTCTCATAGCTCTTCATGGATACATCAGCCAACTAAAACGCAACAACAAGCTAATGAAAATGCATCTGCAATAACGAAGAAATTCGTTAAATTCAACGAAATTACAGATGCAATCATAAAGAAAATCATCATCTTCCTTCTACCGACTTTTCCAGTTCGCTAGCTTGTACAATAAATTCCTCTACGGTCATTTCGCGGAAGAACACCAAACCATGACTGGCACGTAATTTGGGATCTTGATGCGTGTAGAAAAAATCTTTACCCAATAATAATTGTATTGATTTGAGTTGATTTCCCCAATTGCGCTGCGCCAAATAGCTAAACATTCCGTCGTGTTCAAAGCTAGGGAAAGATGCATTCACCTGACTAAGATAACAGTTTTCAAATGAATGATGCAAGATGGCTAAATCGGTCATGCTCACAGGCACAATCATGTTCACTTCAGATGGTTGAAACTTAAACCACACGTTGCGATAACCCCAAATGCGTAAGTTGCTCAAATCTTCTTCTTTGCTCCACATGCGCACCGCCTCAGCAATCACTTGAAGCACTTTGTAATGAGTGTCTGGTCCGCTTCCTTCCGGATCGAGGGCTAAGCTAATGACATTGGGCTTGTATTTTCGTAATTCTTCAAGCAAAGGTAAAGCATCTCGATCTCGCTTCGGCTGTTCGGTGAATATGTCGCCAGTGTAAAATCCCAATCGAAGATGATGCACATTTTTCACTTGCACACCATAATATGCCCACACGAGTTCTTCCTCATATTCACGCAACATTCCTTTGAGCTTCTGAATCTTACTCGGATTTTTCTCGCCATCATAGCTATCTCTTAAAATGGCCAAAATGCTTTCAATGATGTTTCGTAATTGTTCTTTCGATTTAACATCCCAAATATCAACAATGCCACGAACTAAGCGGTGGGCAAGTCCTCTTCTTCGTTCGTGTGCTTCTCGCTGAGCCACTTTGTTTAGGTAGTGATACACGTCCTTATCCCACTTGTGTTTATGTCCTGTAGTAAAGAAATCAGGATAACCGACCATGGTAATACGGTTATCATCGAGAAACTGCTTTGTGTCGTTCAGTGCATCGATAATGAACTGATTGGTTACGGCAGTAAAACCCGAAGTGAGGACTGAAAAATGCGACTCATTACTGGAATTGATAATGGTGTTAAGATGTGGCATTAATCCGAGCATGATATCATCGTGGTGCGGACCAGTGTGATAGAACACCTGATTAGTTTCTTTCTGCAAACCACGATTAATTTTCGCTTCGATTGAATCAATTACACTCTTCACTGTGTTGTCGTTTAAATTAGGTATCAATCGACAATGTTCATCTTTTTTCAAATCGTCGATAGTGAGCCGATGCCCATATTTATCAATCTTTTGGCAAAGATCAATCACAGCACGCTCCGTTTTTGCGTGTGTCCACTCTCCCATTTTATAATAGGCATCAATGCTATCTTTCAATAGCACTCCAGCTCCTTCTGTAATATAGAAGCGAGCATTGGGGAGGCGTTGGAGCACTGTGGCAGGGAAAAGCACAGAGCTTTCAGCTTCCAGAGCATCTTTAATAACTGGAGCCTTTGCTTCACCTGCTCCAAAGATAATGGCGGTGGCATGTGGGTTATAGGTTATAGTTTCTAGTCCGATGGTAATCACTAATCGGTTTCGACTCACTTCTATTCCGCCTAAATCGCCTGCCGAAACGGCTTGAGTTTCAAAATTGGTTGGTGTGAGTCGAGTGGTTGAAAATAAATTAGAACCTCGCGTGTTGAATGCAATGTGTCCATCAGGACCAATTCCCCCTAAAAAGAAACCGATTCCTCCTAATGCTCTCACTTTATTTTCATATTTACTGCACCAATCATCTATGGCAAAAATGGCTTGCTTTTGTTCATGCTCTATCGGCGATTTAGCTTCACGATAGCGCAAAGAAATATCAACATTGTTATCGGGAAACACTTCTGTAAATGTTTTATCATTAGGCAACGTTATTTCGTCGCAATTAATGAGAATTGCTCGATTGGGATCTAGTCCGAAACCTTCAATGTAAAATTGTTTCACATAGGAATAGAAACTATTGTGTTGCGACGAAGAGATTGGATAAAACTCATCGATTTGCACAAAGTGCAATTTGCTTAAAGTGGGCTTCTTCTCCACCTGCAAGTTATATTCTTTACGGATTGATTTGCCTTTTGCATTATCCCAATTTTCAAGTAGGAATTTGGTCCACTTAATGAAATATTCGGGTGTTTTCCCTGTGGGTAAACTAATGACTCCTTCGGGGTTTTCATCCACCCATTCAAGAAATCGCAGAGCTGTTAATAGCCCTAATTTTGGAAAGTTGTCCACCATGATATAAGGAATCTTGGTGTTTAATGAATGTACTTTTGAACGTTCAATGAACTGACGTTCCACATTTGAGAAAATCATGATAGTTATGTATTAAGTCCAACTTGCTTTCGCTTTTAGCAGAAACGTTTTTTAATTTCTCTTACAAAGAGATGGTAAAGTAAGGACAGGTTATTTTTGTGGTGTAATATTTTTTTCAGTTTTTTATATTCGTGAAGTGTTCGTTAGATAACATTTCTTCAATGACAATGGTGGCTGCGCCAAGAAGTCCTGCTTCTGAATTGAGTTTCGACATTTCCACTGTAACATCTTCTCGAAGTTTCGGAATACAATAATGATACAAAGCCTGCGAAACCGAATTGATCAACATATCGCCTACTCTGGAAACTCGCCCCACCAAAACCACTTTTTCTGGATTCAAAATCTGAACTAAATAGGAAATACCTCGTCCTAAATTGGCTCCTATTTCATTGATAAGTGATATTGATAGATGGTCGCCTTGAAGTGCTGCCTCCACAATGAGCTCGGGAGTGAGCTGTCCTTGATTTTGTAGCACCGATTTTAAAGTTGTGTTTACTCCCTTTTCCATTTCTTCTTCAGCCATGCGAACCAAGGCGCCTCCTGAAGCTAATGTTTCTAGACAGCCCACTTTGCCGCAATTACACAGGTGGGTGTTATGCTCAATGGGAATGTGACTAAACTCGCCAGCAAAGCCCGATTTGCCTAAGTGCATTTTCCCATCGAGCACCATGCCTAAACCCAAACCATTGCCCACATAAACAATCATGGCGTTTCGAGAATTTCTTGCTGCTCCATGTCGATATTCAGCTAGCGCACGTGCTCTGGCATCATTTTCTATAAAGACCGATCGCCCCAAACGGCGAGATAATTCTGCGGCTAAATTTTCGGTTTCGTGGGTAAGGAACGTATAATTGATTCCCTTCTTCGGATTGATTAATCCAGGCATGATTAGTCCGATGCCAATAAGTAAAGAGGTGTCGATGGTAAGCTCTTGAATAAAGGTGTTAATGTAAGTTTCTAAAACCGAAATCATATTTTCACCTTTTGCCAGGTCGAAAGGTTTTTCATCCCATTTGTAATAACATTCCAGTTGATTTGAAAATAAGGTTATACGAATTGTTCTGCGTCCAACATCAACTCCCAGCACATAGAATGAATTTGATTTCAAACCATAATGCATGGGCTTTCTTCCACCAATCGAGTTCCCCACCCCACGTTCTTCCACAAAGCCATCATCAATGAGTGAGTTCATGAAACTCACAGCCGTTGGGATACTTGTCATGAGTTGCTCGCTTAATTCGGCAATCGACATGGTATCGTTTTGATATAGCTGTCGAATGATTTTCTTCTTTGCCAAGAATTGTTTCTTTTCAACTCCCGACAGATTTGTAATTATATTGGGGTCCCAAAAATTCATCATATTATGTTGCTAGTTCGTGGCAAGCTCTTTCTTGCTTCTTGTGAAATGTTGATTACCGAGAAGATTTATTTGAATACCACAGGTTTTTATGGGCGCAATGTATAAAATATTTCTAAAAGAAACGCTATCTTTTGAAAATATTTTAAAAAGATGAGTATCCAGTTGTTTTCCTTATCAAACACTTTAAATCCTATTTTGAGCTCTTCCCCTGCCAACCAACTGCACAAAAAAATCCCCGACAAATATTTTCAATTTATCGGGGGATAGCTATTTTTCAGTCGAACTCCGTGTTTGGGCAAATGAATTACTAGGCTTACAACTTGGCTGGCTGCTTCATTGATTGATAGTCTATGCGGGTGTTCTTATAGATCCTCGCCTAATTAGCGTGGTGGGAATACATTTGTCAACCGCTTCGCCCGTTTCAACAAACTTCGCCACCATTTTTCCCATCTCACCGAAATCGGTTGTTATGACAGAAATGCCATTCTTAATGTACTTCTTCATTGGCGTTTCGTTGTAAGAAAGCACGCCCACATCTTTCCCTAATTCCATGTTTGCTGCCTCACATTGGTCGAGCAATATCGAAAGCATCCGATCGCTCACCGAGAGATAGAGTTTTCCCTGTTCAACACATAATTCTTTAGAATTCTTCAACACCCGATGGGGAATGTCGTGATCTCTACAAAAACTTTCAAACATGGTGATACTCACTTTGGGGTGGTCGGTATATTCCGGATAAATGTAGATAAACTCATCATAGCAGGAATAAATGTCGAGATCGGAAAGCAAAGCATGATACAAACCTGCTCCAAAAGATTGATAGACCGTTGAGCACTCCGCAGGACAATGAATGTTCCAGTCGATAGCGAGCAACTTTTCTGCAGGCAATCTTTTCATCAAATCGGGCATGCGGGGATGGTCGAAACTCATCACTACATAGGCAGAATATTTGCCCACCGACTCATCGATGGTGCGCTCGAAAGTTTGAATGTTATAATGATGAAACTGCAAATCAATACCCACATTTTCGGGCAGGTTTTTCATGAATGAGGCATAGAGCACCTCTTTATAGGCCTTAAATGTATCGAGAAAAAGAAGAACTTTCGTGTTGGCCTGAGCCACAAAATAGCCTCTGTTTGGCACCGAAACAATGAGTCCTCGATTTTTTAATTCAGCATAGGCTTTAAACACGGTATCGCGCGAAATAGCACATTCTTTAATAAGGTAATTAACCGAAGGCAGCAGCTCTCCCTCTTGCAAATCATTATTAGCAATGGCTTCTGAAACAGCATCAACCAGCTGCATGTATTTCAATTTGGTTGAATTAGAATCGGTGGTGAATTGGAAGTTTTGCATCGTGATATTTTTCTCTTTATATGAATTGCGAAGATATAAAAAAAAGCGACACAAAATGGTGCCGCTTTT
>JBKEAC010000158.1:0-19544 GCA_047971925.1 Mangrovibacterium sp. | reverse complement strand
CAGGGATTATGGGCGATGACATTGTGCAACAAAATGAGCACGTGGCATGGAGTTATCGAGTGAAAAGCAAAACAATCAGGCTCGACGGGGTAGTGGAGTTTGTGGAAGATTATGCCGTTAAATTGGCTTGTCTTCATGCATTTATGGGGCAATATAGTGAGCGTGAATTTAAGTTTAATCGTCCGGCTGTTGAAAATGTGGTATTGATGAAAGTGAAGGTTGATGGCATTGTGGCAAAATGTTTTGGTGTGCCTGCAAAGTGAAATCTAAAGAGAGCTTCATGAAGGGGTGCGCAGCCGGGTGAGAGATTGTAGCGAAAATCCATTTCCCGACCAAAGAAGGGAAAAGATTGTAGCGAAAAGCGCGACGGCAGAGCTAGGAATGGGCTAGGGAAGAATGCCGGCACCCCCAAAGAATAAAACGCATGAAGGGCTAGGTTTTTTAGGAAAAAGAAAAGGTTCACGGCAAAAACCATGAACCTTTAAATTATTGATGCCACTTGTTTTTGAAGTGGTATTTTGTGATTTGTGTGTTACAGTAGGGCATTCACCGCATTTACCGCCACAGCACTTTCTGCCATTTTAGCTTTTTCTGCTTCCGAAAGGTCAAATTCCACAATTTTCTCAATTCCATTTTTTCCAATAACGCAAGGAACGCCAAAAGAGATGTCGTTCAAACCATATTCACCATTAAGCAATGCCGAGCAAGCGAGCACTTTTTTTGAATCGAGCGCAATGGCTTGCACCATTTCCGAAACGGCAGCTCCTGGAGCATACCAAGCGCTTGTTCCAAGAAGGCTGGTGAGTGTTGCACCACCCACTTTTGTTGCTTCAACCACCTCGCTCATTTTTTGAGCCGAAAGGAATGCCGAAACAGGAATGCTGTTGCACACTGCGCGGTCGATTAGCGGAATCATACCGGTGTCGGAGTGCGCACCAATGACCATTGCCGATATGCTCGACTGCGGGCAGCCGATTGCTTCTGCCAAACGGTAGCGGAATCGTGCGCTATCGAGAGCGCCGCCCATTCCGATGATTCTATTTTTAGGCAGCCCCGTTGCTTTGTGAGCAAGATATGCCATGGTGTCCATTGGGTTGCTCACCACAATAATAATTACATTTGGCGAATGTTTAATCAGGTTTTCAGAAACCGATTTCACAATGCCCGCATTAATGCCAATCAACTCTTCGCGCGTCATTCCGGGCTTACGTGGAATTCCACTAGTAATAACAGCTACATCGCTACCTGCGGTGATTGTGTAATCGTTTGTTGCACCTTTAATTTCCGTGTCAAAGCCATTTAAAGAAGCCGTTTGCATTAGGTCCATTGCTTTTCCTTCTGCGAAACCCTCTTTAATATCGACAATACACACTTCAGCGGCGAAATTTTTCATTGCGATGTATTCGGCACAGCTAGCACCAACAGCTCCTGCACCCACAATAGTTACTTTCATTGTATTTAATTTTTTATTTTACTGTTTATGCCTCCAAATGTAGCACCCTTTTTTTAAAGAAGCGAATATTTTAATCAAAATACGAGTTTTTTTTGGTTTTTATTTTTTCATGTCGAAAAATTGGGCATTTTCACCGCTCGCACAATTTCCCATTTTGCCTCACAAATCTGCTAGCTGCTTGCACGAAGCTATCAAAAAAACGCTTAGTCATTCAGTTGGGGGTGCCGGCATTCCTCCCCGCCGCACTCCCATGCCCTGCCGTCGCGCTTTTCGCTGCAATCTTTTAAGTGGGCGAGAACCAAAGCCCACTTAAAAGGATTTCCGCTGCAATCGCTCACCCACCTAACGGTGATGATGAAATGCGATAATGTGATAATGTGGAATTTCAACCCAGCGTTCCGTAGCGACGCATTGCAATGCGTCTCACTGCAATCCGCAATTCATTGTGGGGTACAAGCATGTGCATCCACATGAGTGCCGTAGGTACGACACTATTTTTTGCGTGACTGTGGGCGTGAATGCCAGGCGGAATTGTGCGACGCATTCGGAAAATTCAACGGAATATTTGCGATACATTATATACATACGCATTTCATGGTTTGTGGTTCCCCGTGATGTTGTGAGACGCATGCAATGCGTCTCCATGCGTGAATGGTTCGGGTGTTGGTTAGTGGTTAGTGGTTAGTGGTTAGTGGTTAGTGGTTAGTGGTTAGTGGTTAGTGGTTAGTGGTTAGTGGTTAGTGGTTAGTGGTTAGTGGTTAGTGGTTAGTGGTTAGTGGTTAGTGGTTGCCGTTCGAGATGGTCTCGGGTTGCAGTGCATAACTGCGGCGTGCGTGATTGTTGAATCTATGCAATTTAAAAAAACACAAACGAATTTCAATAATCAAAAACATCTGAGTATCTTTGCGGTTTTTAATTGAACAAGCTTGCCGATGGATTGTTTCACCAGCAAGTAAATGAAAAAGAATGGAACAACAAGACAAGATATTACACGAGGTTGCCTCGAAAGAGTATGAGCATGGATTTGTGACTGATATTGAAATGGATGTCCTTGATAAAGGGCTCAATGAAGAGGTTGTGCGCACAATTTCTGCCAAGAAGAATGAGCCGGAGTTCATGTTGAATTTTCGATTGGAGGCTTATCGAAAATGGCTAGAGATGCCCATGCCCGATTGGGCTTATTTGAAAATTCCACCAATCGACTTTCAAAGTATTAGCTACTATGCTGCACCTAAAAAGAAGATACAATATGAAAGTTTAGACGAGGTTGATCCCGAATTGCTTGAGACATTCAAAAAACTAGGGGTTCCTCTCGATGAACAGAAAATATTGGCTGGTGTTGCTGTTGATGCCGTTATTGATAGTGTTTCGGTTAAAACAACCTTTAAGAAAACACTGGCAGAAAAAGGTATTATTTTTTGTTCTTTTTCTGAGGCGGTGCAAGAACACCCCGAGCTGATTGAAAAGTACTTGGGGAAGGCTGTTCCTAAGACCGATAATTATTTTGCAGCTCTCAATTCAGCGGTTTTCTCCGATGGTTCTTTTTGCTATATTCCTAAAGGTGTGCGATGCCCCATGGAGCTTTCCACTTATTTCCGAATTAATGCCGCCAACACAGGGCAGTTCGAACGTACGCTCATTGTGGCCGATGATGATAGTTATGTGAGTTATCTGGAAGGTTGCACTGCTCCCATGCGCGATGAAAATCAGTTGCATGCTGCCGTTGTTGAAATTATTGCAATGGATAGAGCCGAGGTGAAATATTCAACCGTTCAGAACTGGTATCCGGGCGATAAGAACGGTGTGGGAGGGGTTTATAATTTTGTTACTAAACGTGGCATTTGCAAAGGTGCTCATTCAAAAATTAGCTGGACACAAGTAGAAACCGGTTCTGCTATCACTTGGAAATATCCGTCGTGCATTTTGCTAGGCGACTATTCAGTGGGCGAGTTCAATTCGGTTGCACTTACGAGCAATCATCAACAAGCCGACACCGGAACTAAGATGATTCACATTGGGAAGAACACCAAAAGTACGATTGTTTCAAAGGGAATTTCGGCAGGGAAGAGTAGTAATTCTTATCGTGGATTGGTGAAAGTTTTGCCTAATGCCGATGGGGCACGCAATTTTTCGCAGTGCGATAGTCTTTTGCTTGGCTCCAGTTGTGGGGCTCACACTTTCCCTTATATTGAAGTGAACAACAAAACTGCTCAGGTGGAACATGAGGCAACGACATCAAAAATTGGAGAAGATCAGATTTTCTATTGCAATCAACGTGGAATTGACACTGAGGAGGCGATTGGTATGATTGTGAATGGATATGCTCGTGAGGTATTAAACAAGTTGCCCATGGAGTTTGCTGTTGAAGCTCAAAAGCTTTTGGCAATCAGTTTGGAAGGTAGTGTGGGATAAAAATCTTTTGCGTTGGAATGGCAAGAGATGAAGACAAACAAAATGTTAAAATAAAGAATCATGTTAAAGATAAAAGACTTAAAAGCTAGCATTGAAGGCAATCAGATATTGAGAGGATTAAATTTAGATATTAAACCAGGTGAAATTCATGCCATAATGGGTCCGAATGGTGCCGGAAAAAGTACATTAAGTAATGTGCTGACTGGTCGTGAGGATTATGAGGTTAACGGCGGATCAGTGGAGTTTTTAGGAGAAGATCTTTTGGCTCTTTCTCCTGAAGATCGTGCTCGCATGGGTTTGTTCATGAGCTTTCAGTATCCGGTGGAAATTCCCGGTGTGCCCATGGTTAATTTCATTAAAGCAGCGCTGAATGAAAAACGAAAGTTTCATGGTCAAGACCCAATTAGTGGGAAAGATTTCTTGGCTTTAATGCGTGAGAAAAAGGAATTATTAAGCCTCGATTCATCGCTTACCAATCGTGCCGTTAACGAGGGTTTCTCTGGTGGTGAAAAGAAGAAGAATGAAATCTTTCAGATGGCAATGCTTGAACCTCGGTTAGCTATTCTCGATGAAACCGACTCGGGTCTTGATATCGATGCACTTCGTGTGGTGGCTGAAGGTGTTAATGCCTTGAAAAGTCCTGAGCGGTCAGCCATTGTAATTACTCACTATCAGCGATTACTCGATTACATTGTGCCCGATTTTGTGCACGTGCTTTATAAAGGTCAGATTGTGAAAAGTGGTGGAAAAGAATTGGCTTTGGTTTTGGAAGAAAAGGGCTACGATTGGATTAAAGAAGAATTGAAATAAGATGATGGAGATTTCAAAACAAAATAGTTTGCTCACCGATAAACTTGTGAAGCTCTATGACGAAAATAAATCAATGCTGCATTCATCAACAAGCAGTTTGATTCCTTTTCGCACCGATGCTATGCAGAAGTTTCAGAAAATCGGTGCGCCTTCAATAAAAAGTGAAGACTATAAATATACGCGAATTGATAAACTTCTTGATCGAAATCTTTCTATTGCTAAGCCCACGGAAAGCTGCAAGCTTAACACGCCTGCGTTTACATCTCTTGAAGCTTTTCAGTTGAATTTTTGCAACGGAAATCACTGCGGATGCAAAGGAAGCCTCGATTTGCCAGCTGGAGTTCTTCTGGGTAGTTTTAAGCAAATCATTAGTGAACATCCGGCTTTGCTCGATAAATTTAAATCATATATCACCGATACAATCGACGATAGTTTAGAGGCATTTAGTGCTGCGATGGCTCAAGATGGTTTTTTCTTATTTGTGCCCGAAGGAATTGAGATTGACATTCCTATTCAAATTTCAATCGGATTGAGTGGAACCGACAACTCTATTGCTAATCAACGGAATTTAATTGTGCTAGAGAAAGGAGCTAAGGCTTCGATGCTTTTTGTGGAGCAGAACATCGACAATTGCGAAATTGTGTTTAATCAATCAACAGCTTTCATTGTGGGCGATGAGGCGCAACTTGATGTTAATATTATTCAGGATTTCATGTCGAAATCGGTGGTAATCGATGCGCAGCGATACATCCTTGGCTCTTGCAGTAAAGTTCATCAGACACTTATTTCGCTAAACGCTGGAACTATTCGTAATAATCTTAAATCGGAATTACGTGGAGAACATTCCAGCATGACTATCAATGGTCTTTCTGTTCTAAATGAAAGTCAACATGTTGATAATTTCACTAGTATTGCTCATCGTGTGCCGAATTGTTTGAGTAATCAGTTGTATAAAAATGTGCTCGATGGTAATTCTTTTGGGGCATTCTCGGGTCAAATTCAAGTGTTCCCCGATGCGCAAAAAACGAATGCTTTTCAACGCAACAACAATGTGCTTCTTTCTAAGAATGCGCAAATGCATGCAAAGCCTCAATTAATCATTGATGCCGACGATGTGAAGTGTTCTCATGGAGCTACTATTGGTCAGATTGATGATGATGCACTGTTCTACATGCGTGCACGCGGCATCAGCGAGCAAGAGGCAAGCACCATGCTCATGAGTGCTTTCTGTTCAGAGATTATTCGAGAAATTAGCAATGAGCTCATCAGAGACATTGTTCAAGAACTGGTTGAAGTGAAGCTTTCTTCTCTTTAAGATTGCCAATTTCAATAACAACAAATGCTGTGTAGCTTCCAATGAATGAAGCAGCACAGCATTTGTTTTTTTGTTTTTTCGGAGTAATTTACCAATTGAAAGTTAATCGATGAGCTTTGGCGGGCATGAACTCTCCGTGTTGATAAGCAATTTCGCCATTCAGAAACACGGTGTCGATTTGGTGAGAAAATTCCACCCCCTCGAAAGGCGACCAAGCACATTTGTAGAGAATATTCGAAGTAGCAACTTTCCACGGATTCATTGCATCTACTAAAACTAAATCGGCAAAATATCCGCTTTTAATGAAGCCACGTTTTTCCACACGATATAATTCAGCCGGAGCATGACACATTTTTCGCACAAGCTGCTGTAGGCTTAATCTACCTTGAGCAACAAATTCAAGCATTGCCACTAAAGAATGTTGTACTAAAGGACCGCCCGATGGTGCTTTCCAATAATTATTTGCTTTTTCTTCAAGCGTGTGTGGAGCATGGTCGGTGGCTATAACATCAATACGATTGTCGAGCAGAGCCTCCCAAAGCACCTCTTTATCATGTTCTGATTTTATTGCGGGGTTCCACTTAATGCGCGTGCCAAATTTGTCATAATCCGATTCGTCAAACCACAAATGATGCACACAAACTTCGGCAGTAATATGTTTGTCTTTTAAATCGCCTGCTTGAAATAGTGTCATTTCTTTAGCCGACGAAAGGTGCAACACATGCAAGCGAGTTCCGTGTTTACTTGCAAGTTCAATTGCTTGTGCCGATGATTTATAACATGCCTCAGCACTTCTGATTTTTGGGTGCATGCCAATGGGCATATTCTCACCATACTTCAGCTGAAATTCGCTCAAGTTTCGTCGAATGATTTCTTCGTCCTCACAATGTGTTGTAACAATTGAAGGCGCATTTTTAAAAAGATTCGACAAGGCAGTTTCTTTATCAACGAGCATGTTGCCGGTTGATGAGCCCATGAATACTTTTAATCCGCAGATGTTGCGCGGATTCATCTTCTCCACCTCGCTCAGATTGTCATTGGTTGCTCCGAGATAAAAAGAATAATTAACCGCCGAAACTTCGGCTGCCCGCTCGTATTTCTTCTCCAGCTCAACGATTGTCGTTGCTTGAGGATTGGTGTTTGGCATTTCCATGTAGGAAGTAACACCACCAGCTAAGGCAGCTCTCGATTCAGAAGCAATATCGCCTTTGTGTGTTAGTCCGGGTTCGCGAAAATGTACCTGATCATCAATGACACCAGGCATTAGATATTTCCCCTTGGCATCGATCAACTTCCCTTGCACATTCATGGGCATATCGCCTTCAAACACGGTTTCGATTATTTCTCCATCAATGATGACACCACCTTTAAACTGTTTGTCTTCATTAATAATTAGGGCATTGTAAATAATTGTTTGCATAGATTGAATAATATATGAACTTCTAGGAAGTTGGTTTTAAAATATGATGAAAATCGACCGTGTGCAGCTAGCCCATTTGTTGAAGACAACTTAAATCATAGGTCGATTTATTTTTTACTTGCTTCCAATTCTGCTTTTTCTTCATCGGAATATCTTTTTCCGATATTAAATGGCAAGCTATACATGATGCTATAGTTAAAATCGAAGTTCACATTCTTATCGGCCGTTCCGCATCCTGGTACAAAATAAGCAGGAGGTATTTCGGCACTGTTATCGCCAATCATGAACTTAGCTCTCACATTCCAGCCTAAATAAATATTATGCACGATTTCTGTTTTCATGCCAAAAACAAGCTCTGCCCAATGGCTAAAGTAATTTTGTTTTGAAAAACTTCCGCTAAATGTTCCCCAATAGTTATCAATTTGATAGCCATCAACCGTTTGAACGGCATTGCCAAAGCCATAGCGAGCCCCAAAATAAAGGGAGCTTTTGTCTTCTTTTTCATTGGGAACATGCAGCAGATTATAATCAGCGCCCAAGCGGAGATAAGTGCCATTTCCTGAATAGTCAACGTGGGGGTGTTGCATGCTGAATTTCTCCCATCCGGCCTCAGCCACCACAAAAACATCGGGTGATACTTCAAAATCGCCGAAAAACTCCATTCCCCAACGATCGCCTTTGGTCCAAAGCCCTTGAAAGGGGCGGGTAATGTCGGTTCCTAAGCGCAAGCCTGTTTCGTGCCAATATTTTTCAGCTTTAGGAGCTTTTTTCTTTTCTTCTGCATTCACACTAGTTGCTAGTGAAACCAGTGTTATTATTAAGAAGTAGTTGAATATTTTCATGCGCTGTATCAATTACGAGGGTGTCAATTAAATAAACTTCATTAATTTTATTCGATGTGAATTCCACCGATTTAATGTGATAATCATAGTAGAATCCTGTTGACATCGATTCATAGTTTAATATCGGGGTGTAAGTAATTCGGAGCTGATCGACCACCGAATCCATCATCAATTCGAAGGTGTCGACTCCCGAGTTGCCTAAAGGGAGCACAAAGGAATTGGTTTTAACTGCAGAAACCCACACACTATCGGAATCGACTCCTTTAATTGAAAGCAAGATGCTTTTGCTACTCACCTCCTCTTCTTCATCTACACCATAAAAGTTAATCTGCACTTGCGATTGTGGAGGAATGTCGTAAACCTCTTGGCACCCCCAAAACACAAAAACAAGTCCCATGAACAGCGTTATTTTTCTCATGCCTATTTGTTTTAATGCTCCAAAAGTAAGAAAATCGAATGAATTTAAAACAATCTTGTGCATTTTTCGGGCAATAGAACATTGTTGGCAATCATTATAATTACCCGCAGATAAATTTACTTGCTCTTTTTTGCATAGCTGGGTAACTAAGTGTATTTTTGGAGCATTAAAAATCGAAATCATGACACAAACAAAAGGAACTCCTATATCAAGCCTAGGCGAATTTGGTTTAATTAAGAAATTAACGTCTTCAATTGTTTTAAAAAATGCTAGCTCCATTAAAGGGGTTGGCGATGATGCTGCAATTCTCGACTATCAAGGAAAGCAACAAGTTGTGACTACCGATTTGCTTGTGGAAGGTGTGCACTTCAATTTGATGTACATGCCTCTAAAACATTTAGGCTATAAATCTGTCATGGTGAATCTTTCTGATGTTTTCGCCATGAATGCTATTCCAAAGCAAATAACGGTTTCTATTGCCATTTCGAATCGTTTCACCGTTGAGGCTGTTGAGGAACTCTATGCCGGAATTTTCTTGGCTTGCGAAAAGTTTGGCGTCGATGTTGTGGGGGGAGACACCACGAGCTCGCTCACCGGGCTTGTTATTAGTATTACCGCTCTCGGCGAAGTTGATGCCAATAAAGTGGTGAAACGCAATGGGGCAAAAGAAAATGACCTTATTTGTGTTTCAGGCGATTTAGGTGGTGCCTACATGGGGCTTCAACTCCTAGAGCGCGAAAATGAAGTGTTTAAAGCGAATCCTAACGAGCAACCTCAGCTCGGGGGATATGATTATATTCTGCAACGCCAATTGCGACCCGAGGCTCGTGGCGATGTGCAGCAATTGCTCGACAAGCTTGGTGTATTGCCAACTTCAATGATTGATATTTCCGATGGGCTTTCATCGGAGTTGCTACACATTTGCTCGCAATCGGAAGTGGGTTGTGCAATCTATGAAGATAAAATACCTTTGGACAAACAAACGCAATCTTTTGCCCAAGAGCTTAGCATTAATCCTCTGGTTGCTGCCCTCAATGGTGGTGAAGATTACGAATTGCTTTTCACCGTACCCATCACCGAGCACGACAAAATCAAAAACGACCCCGACATCACAATCATTGGGCATATCACGGCGCTTGCTGGTGGTTGCAATTTAATCACGGGATCTGGAAATGCAATCGTCTTGCAAGCTCAAGGATGGAATCCTTTGAAAGATTAAGAATAGAATGCCTTTACATGCAATGGAGATTTCTAAAACCCTATTTTAGAAGTCTCCTCTTGATATACCTGTCGATTTATTCTTGTTGTAGCCAATTCATCGATATACCTCTCTAACTATCTCTACATGGATGTAAAACTTTCAGAACAGCTGTATTTTCAAGAACTGCTTTCTGTCCATCGGAACCCCCAAACTAGCTCGGCTGAAAAAGTTTATAAACTGCGCTCTTGTCTGGAAAAACTTTGCATTAAGCTCACTCAAGATGACGGATTAACTTTCCCCAATCTATTTGCTCGATTAAACTATTTGTGTAATCGAACTCAGATGTCAATGCATCAAAAACAACTGCTGCATAATTTCCGTGTGCACGCAAACAAGGTTCGCCACAAGAATGTGGAAACTACAAAAAAGGACTATCTCTATTCTTTGAAGGTTTTAGCCGATTCTTTTGAGTGCTTTCTTCAAGATAAAATGCCTCAGGAACTACGCATAATTATCAATGAAATTTCACTTCCGCAGCAAAAACAACAAAAGAAGACGCTTGCAATCGACACCCTTCGAGCTGTTGTTGTGAAACTCGACTGTGAACAGAAAATTCTCCATGTAATGCCCGATAGCGATCAGGATGTAGAATCGCTTGCTCTAAAGTATGATGTTCAAGGACAAAACGCCGAACTTACTCCTTCGGTGGAGAAACTGCAAGCTCACGACAATATACAGCTGATTAGAATCTTTCAAGATGAAGACTCCATGCTCGTGCCCGAACACATCATCTTTCAGCCCGACTATCTGCTCGATGTTACTTCAATTGCTCGATGCTTTCAGCAATTTCAATATACGGAAATTTGGGCTCCAGAACTCTATTTCTCTGCTCGTGCACAAGCAAATCAATTCAGTGCTGCCATGCACAAAGGTAATATCTGCAACTTATTCTTCGATGAGCTAATCAATGCCTCGACTGATGAACCCGTTGATTACAACTCTATTCTGAATCATTCATTTAAAACCTATCCGCTTACCTACACTGCTCTTGGTGGAGAAATAAATGCCGCTTATTTCTCGGATCTCAAAACTCAATTCAGCAACCTTAATCGGGTTGTGCAGTTCGACTTTTCAAAAGGCGATCATCATCCCATCAGCCGCGAAAATGCTACCTTAGAAACCTTCTTCATTAGTCCCGAACTGGGTATTCAAGGACGAATGGACTTGTTTGATGAATCGCCTTCCGAAAACAATCACTACCAATCGAAAATCATCGAATTGAAATCGGGAAAACTACCATTCCCTCAAACCGATCCTTCTAAAATCAATGAAGACCACGTGGCGCAAGCGCGCATGTATAACATGCTCGTAGCTCAGGTGCTCAAACATAAATCGGAGAAAATATTTAACGCCATTCTCTATTCTTCATCACCCAATGAAGGCGAAGCTATTCGGGCAGTGAGTAATTTCAAATCTTTTGAAAGAGCTATCACCAATGTGAGAAACTTAATTGTGCAAAAAGAATTTGCAATAGCTAACGATCAGTCGCCATTTCCAATATCACTCCACTTAATGCAATCAATCGACCAGCCGATTGCTCAGATTAATAAGAGTAATAGTCGCATGAATTGGTTTTTTGAAAAATTTACAAACTACAAAAATATACTCAACAATCTTAGTCAAATAGAACAAAAATACTATTTCGCATTTGCTGCTTTCATAACCAAAGAAAAAATTCTTACTAAAGTGGGCGATGGGGAAAACACAAAGGGGCTTTCTGCTTTGTGGAACAAAAATGATTTGTGCGATTTAGATGAGTTTAATCGACTGAATAATTTGCGCATTATTCGCAATGAAGCCGACCAAACTCACGCAACCATTATCCTTAAACGACCAGAAACAACCGACGAATTTGTCAACTTCCGACGAGGTGATATTGCGGTAGTATATCCCGAAGTGCCCGAAAAACCGCTCGCTGTTCAGCATCGCATTTTAAAATGTTCTATCATTAACATTTCAAAAGAAGAAGTACACATTCGACTCCGTCAGAAGCAAAGCCATCTTGATTTCTTCAAACTTCACGAATATTGGGCTATTGAACACGATGTGCTTGACAATTCTTTTGAACAAATGCACAATTCGTTGTTTCAATTCCTAATGCATCCGCCACACAAAAAAGAACTTATTCTGGGCTTGTCGCAACCGCGAAAGACTGATGATGAAATTGTGGCTAAAACTCAATTAGAACTGTTTGCCGAAGGCGGAAATTCTAATGTGGAAAGCTTGAAAGAACAAGCACATGTTCTCGCGAAAGCCTGGCATGCTCAGGACTTCTTCCTCATGGTTGGTCCTCCAGGAACTGGGAAAACCAATCTTTTCTTACACCGATTAGTGAAAAGACTAATCGCAAAAACCGACAGCCAAATTCTTCTTGTAAGTTTCACAAATCGTGCCGTTGATGAAATCTGCTCGTCGGTGCGCGAAATAGTAAGCGACCAAATGATTCGAATCGGCTCAGCTCTCGGTTGCTCACGCGATCATGAAGACCTCTTGCTTGAAAAAAAAATCAGCAAGCTATCAAAGCGAAATGAAGTAAGTTCCTTGATTGAAAACACCCGACTATTCACCGGAACACTAGCTTCAATAAATGGAAAAAGCGAACTGTTTGCACTAAAGAAATTCGACATTATAATCGTTGATGAAGCCTCGCAAATATTAGAACCCGATTTAATTGAGCTTCTCTGTAGGACCGAACGATTCGTCTTAATTGGCGATGAACGACAGCTGCCTGCCGTGGTTGTGCAATCATCTCAAGAGTCGAAAATTAACGATTCTTGTTTGAATAGCATCGAACTTGTCAACCGCCGAGACTCTTATTTCGAACGTCTGCTTCTGCTGTGCAAAAAAAATGAATGGAAATGGGCATGGGGTGAATTGACTTTCCAGGGTAGAATGCACCCCAATGTTGCGAAATTTTCAAATGAATTGTTCTATGAGGGAAAACTAAAAGCAGCCAATCTTTCTCATCAATTAGCCGAATTAAATAGAAATTGCATTATTAAAACCGATCTCGATTTCCTTTTGGCAAATCAGCGAATGGTTTTCATCCCCTCAGAAATTGACCCCCTTGCCAAGTCGGATAAGTCGAATTCTCATGAGGCTAAAATTGTTGCCACCTTAGTCGAATCACTAAGCCAAATGCACCAAATGAATCCCGATGATATTGCAGCGAGAATCGGAATAATTACTCATTATCGAAACCAAGTTGCTTGTATTCGTCAAGAACTCGAAACCAATAAGATTTATAATTTCGACAAAATTCAGATTGATACCGTTGAACGTTTCCAAGGCGGACAAAAAGATTTTATTATTGTTTCTATGTGCGTAAACAGCCTTTCACAACTGGGCTTCGTTACAGCAAATCGAAAATATTCCCCTCAGCTCAACACAAGCAATTCCCCTTATTTAATCGACCGAAAGCTCAATGTTACACTCACTCGTGCTAGATTGCAAACCATCATCATTGGGCATGAACCGATTTTGAAAACCGACAAACTTTATGCGCAATTAATTAAAATGATTCGTAGTGAAAACTGATGTCGTTAAATCGGCTTGCTTTAAACTGAATTTCTTAAACTTGTACGTGCCCTTTAGGATAAAGGTGCTGCTTTTGAAGAATACTATTGCTCGATTTTTTAGGTCTTGTTCCCTCCAAAAAAAAGTTCGACGATTGATGTGTAAATCGCCTATTTCTCTACCTTTTTTTCTCTTGGCATTGCGTTCGCCTTGTTGTTTCTATTTGTCCATTGTTTGTTTATGGTTTTCTTTTATTTCTTGAAGAAATTAAATCGGTGCAATTTTAATCCGATAACTAATGATTAGGCTTATAACAAACAAATACAGAACTAAAATGCAGTCTATCAAGTTAATAATATGAGCTACATTCACCTCATGAAGAAAAAAATGGACTAATAAGCTTACTTAATCAACTTCATGAAGAAAAATATCACCCAATAAGTTTGCTTAATTTAACATTTCAAAAAAAATATGGACTAATAAGCAAACTTATTTACCTTCATGAAGAAAAATATCACCCAATAAGTTTGCTTAATTTAACACATCGAAAAAAATATGGACTAATAAGCATGCTTAATTCACCTCATGAAGAAAAATATCACCCAATAAGTCCTTATAAAAGCCCATATCTGTCACCTATATAATAAAAACTAAACTTATAAAAGCCCATATCGTACTCCTATATGTAAAAAAAATCCGTAACGACGCATGATATGTCTCACCTATATGGTAAAAACTAAACTTATTTAAGTTTTAAAAGATACTTTTCATGAGCTATTTTTCGTTTGAAATGTCTTCACATTTTTAAAAGGAGATTAAACGGACAAGAATTTATTCAGAAAAAGGGTGAAATTCCGCATAGTAATCCCCAACAATGAACAAAAGGGCATTCTGTTGAATGATGCATTGCATTTGCATTCAATTAAATGATAAAAAGTTCATAAAAATGAATTTCTATAAGCGTTTAAAACAATAAATTTTTTGCGTAAACATGTGTTTTTAAGCAATCGGCATTAACATCAACTTATCTATAATCAATTTTGAGATACTAATTAAATACTATTTTCATTTACAATTAAAAAAAATCAAATTAACAAAACATTATTCCCTTTACGGTGTTTCTTGCATAGTATCACGTGAAACAAATATTTAAGAAACATTTGCTTATTTGCACACTTGATCTAAAAAAAGTTGCTTGAATATATATTTATGCTATATTTGCGGAATTATAAGCACGCAATCTCAAATGAAAAAACAACCATTAAAGAATTAATTAGAATTTAGCTCAAAAAAAATAATCAGATGGCTTCAAACAATAAAAAACCACTAATATTCGTCGTTGAAGACAATCAAGTGTATAATCGTTTAGCTGTAAGTTTTCTAAAAACTAACGGATATACACAGGTAGAGTCTTTTCTTTCAGGTGAAGACGTACTTAAAGCGCTTGAAACTCAAGAGCCAGCCATTGTTATTCAGGATTATCTGCTTGGTGGAATCAGCGGGATAGAAGTGCTTAAGGCTGCAAAAGCTAAATATCCAAATGTAGAATTCATTTTCCTTTCAGGAAATGACAGTATTGAAGTAGCCATTAACACCATGAAATATGGAGCCTATGACTACATCGTGAAAGATCAAGTGGCTTTGAAAAAAATGATTACTAAAATCAATCGTATCGAAGCATTTAAAACTTTGGAAACACAAAAAACAAGCTATAAAAAAGGTATAACAGCTTTCTTTGCAGCGCTTGTATTTTTCATTATCGTTGTCATTATATTTGTGTTGCTTAACCCTCAGCATTTTGGTTGGAATATTAACACAATCTTCAAAGGATAATATTAAACAAAACTCCTTTCCTCATTAAAGCCCGGCATTTGCTTGGGCTTTTTATTTAAAAAAAAACAACACACATGAGCTCTCCCCTTAAAATTGTCGGCATTGGTAGCGCATTAGTCGATGTTTTGGCACAATTGCCAAACGATGAACTTCTTGCACAATTCAAATTAGCAAAAGGAAGCATGGAACTCGTTGATGCGAATCAATCGAAACAAATCATCGATGCCATTGCACACCTCAAACCTAGCATTGAAACCGGAGGTTCGGCAGCTAACACTATTCGTGCTATTGCCCAACTTGGCGGAAAAACCGGATTCATTGGAAAAGTAAACAACGATGAAATGGGTTTGTTCTTCCAAAAATCATTCGAAGATTTAGGTATTTCTTTTCACCGTCTCCAAGGCGATTCACCATCGGGAGTTGCTTCTACTCTCATAACTCCTGATTCAGAACGTACTTTCGGAACCTATCTGGGTGCTGCAAGCGAATTAAAACCAAGCGACCTAAACGATGCAATGTTTAAATCCTACGACATTTTGCACATTGAAGGCTATTTGGTTTTCAATCACAATCTAATTGAAGATATTCTTAAACGAGCAAAGAAAAATGGACTGAAAATTTCTCTCGACATGGCTAGTTTCAATGTTGTTGAAGCGAATCTCGACTTCATGAAGTATCTCCTCGATAACTATGTTGATATCGTTTTTGCCAACGAAGAAGAAGCTATGGCGTATACCGGAAAAGAACCAGCTGAGGCAATCGGAATTATCGCTCAACAATGTGAGGTGACAGTGGTGAAAGTGGGAAGTCGTGGATCTTTAATCCAAGCTGATGGTTCAATATTCCTAATTCCAGCTTATCGCGTTGAAGCAATTGATACCACGGGGGCGGGTGATGTTTATGCTGCCGGATTTCTCTACGGAATGGCTCATAAATTGAAGTACAACCAATGCGGTAGAATTGGTAGTTTATTAGCCTCAGAAGTCATTAAAGCAGTTGGTGCTAAAATTCCGGAAGCAGCTTGGGAGCACATTAATAAAGAACTCGACGCTTTCGCTTGGATTGAAGAGGAAAAGGAAGATAAAAAGTGCAAGAAGTAATCAGGCTATTAAAGAACGACTGGTTAAAAAGTAGGTAGAAAATTAAAGGTTACTTATGGAATGAGTTGCCTCTTATTAAATATTCAACAAATGAAACACATTGCCATTGCAGGAAACATTGGAGCAGGAAAAACCACGCTCACCGAATTACTTTCAAAGCACTACGGATGGATACCCGAATATGAAAAGGTGGACAATAATCCCTATCTAAATGATTTCTATGAAGACATGCATAGATGGGCTTTCAACCTGCAAGTGTTCTTCTTAAATAGTCGATTTGAGCAAATTGTCAAAATTCGGCAGGCAGGAAATACGGTGATTCAAGATAGAACAATTTTTGAAGATGCCGAAATATTTGCACCAAACCTTCATGCCATGGGACTAATGTCGCTGCGTGATTATAATAACTATCGCTCCATTTTTAATTTGATGAGCGGTTTGGTTCAGGCACCCGATTTAATTATCTACCTGCGCGCCAATGTGCCAACGCTTGTGAGTCATATTCAAAAACGTGGACGAGACTACGAAACAAGCATCCGACTTGATTATTTGCTTCAACTCAATGAGCGATATGAAGCTTGGGCATCTAATTACACAGGCAAACTACTCATCATTGACATAGAAAAAATCAACATAACTACCCCCGAAGGGCTGAGTATTGTCATTGACCGCATTGAAGCAGCATTGCACGGATTGTTCTGATTTTTTTAAAATCAGAACTCCTCGCCGATTAGTCAAGAACTTTAACCGATATTTTCCACGAGATTGAAGAGTAGCAAAAGTTTAATTAAAGGCTTTCTTGAACTTAATCTCATGATAAAAACCTTTTAAACAATGCTTAATAATTCAATATGCGTTTTAAATAGCGTTGACCAGGCACACTCTTGAAGAAACGAATGCGACGAATGGCATAAGCCTGACTGTTGCATTTCTCTTGATACATCAACGACCATGTGCCCGAACCTTTTGTTTCTTCAATAATACCTTTATTGTGGGCAAAAAGCATCTTCGACAAATCTTCATTGCCTGTGCAACCATAGTGCCACTTGTTTCGCTCTAAATTAAAAAGGACATAGGCAAAATACATACGCTGTTATTTAAATTTTCAGCAAAGATAGCATTTTATTGCTTTCCTCTCTGCTAATTCTTCACCTTTTCACTCCTTTAGCTTTTGGAATTTACGTAATGCCAGAAAACAGGTTAGGTTTAGGCTAATTCGCAATTAAATTGTATTTTTGCGAAAACAAATCATCAATGCCATGGAGCAGATACTCGATAAATATGTAAATCCGTTCACGGACTTTGGATTTAAAAAATTGTTTGGAACAGAGGTCAATAAAGATCTGCTGATAGACTTCCTTAATGAATTGCTCCGCGAGGAGCAAGGAGGAGTAGTTGATATTCAATATTTGAATCCTGAGCAATTAGGCATGGCAGAGAATGAACGAAAGGCAATATTCGATCTTTATTGTGAAAATGAGAAAGGGGAGAAATTCATTGTAGAACTACAAAAGGCTAAACAGAATTTTTTTAAAGAACGGTCTGTTTATTATTCTGCCTTCCCGATAGCCGACCAAGCGCAAAAAGGCGATTGGGATTTCAATTTAAATGCTGTTTACACCATTGGTATCCTCGACTTTGTTTTCGATGACGAAGAGAACGACCCCAAAGAATATCGATCGGATGTAAAGTTGATGAATGTGAAAACCAAGCGAGTGTTCTATGATAAGCTGACTTACATCTATCTTGAAATGCCAAAGTTCACCAAGACAATTGATGAACTCGAAACCCACTTCGACAAATGGTTATATGTCATTCGAAACCTCAATCGCCTAGATAGTGTCCCCGAAAGACTGAAGGATAAAATATTTCTCAGGCTCTTCAAAGCAGCAGAAACTGCTAAGTTCAACAAAAAGCAACAACGTGACTATATCTCCAGTTTGAAAATCTATCGAGATCTCAAAAACTCTGTCGACACCGCAAGAGAAGAAGGTAGAGAAGAAGGTAGAGAAGAGGGTAGAGAAGAAGGTGAAGCAATTGGTTTAGAGAAAGGACGAGCAGAAGGGCGAGCAGAAGGGAAAAGAGAAACTGCCAGAATCTTATTAAAACTAGGAACTTCCATAGAAGTAATTCAAAAAGAAACAGGTCTTTCAAAAGAAGAAATTGAAAAGATAAAGTTCTAAATGGGAGTATAGAATCTGAAGTACCTATCGCATTCTTGCAATTAAATTGTATTTTTGCGAAAACAAATCATCAATGCCATGGAGCAGATACTCGATAAATATGTAAATCCGTTCACAGACTTTGGATGGAAGACTAAAAAATCGGCAAGTAAAGCTCAACAGTGGACGGTGAGTTATTAAGAATATTAGATTGTTGGATGATGCATTGGGTTTTCTCATAGCCGAATGGCAATCCAATTACGCATTAATTAGGAATTATCCCTACAAGTTCTTAGTTTTGCGCTTTGCAATTTTACATTAAAACAATCTCATGAAGCAAGCAAGATTGCCCAAATCAAAACACCTTTTCAGAAAGTGCCAACACATTTGTTTGGCTGTATTTTTCTTCTTAACATTTCAAGAAACATGCTTAGCACAAGCCCATCAAGGAACAAAAACCCTGACAGTGGCAATTAAAGGTGTATTCGATTCGAAACTCACCGTGAGTCGTTACGAAAATGGCGCTTATGCCTCGCCAATTAAAGAAGTTCCGAATGTGAAAGATGCCGCTATTTTTAGCATTCCTAAAGATAAGCTACCTGGGCAATTTCTGCTGCGCATGGACTACCGCGAGAAGGAAACCGACCAGCCTTACCCTTCGGAGTTTACCTTCTTCATGTCGGAAGGTGATTTGAAAATAGAAATCAATCCGTTGAAAACAACAATTGATAGCATAAACTTTAGCGGAAACAAAGAAAATCCTGTTTATTATACCTTCATGCAAGAAGATAGCCGATACCGACAACAGCTGGCATTGTTAGAGCAACTATTGGTGGGCTACGATTCGCCCAACAGCAGTTTATACAAACAAGCTATCAGCGAGTTTGAAAAGCGAAGAAAGAAATACAACCAGTGGATAACTACTTATCAGGAAGAAAATAAAGATCTATATGTAAGTCATTTCTTCCCTTTCCAGAAAGTGCCCGCATCTAATTGGGACAT